>MAXL01000438.1 GCA_001751005.1 Desulfobacterales bacterium S5133MH16 | reverse complement strand
TATTTTATAACATATCGATTTTACGGATTATCTTCCAAGATAACGGAGTTGTCTTGGATAAAATCCACTTTTTTCAGCTGGCCTTTGATAAATTTGTTTTCTCCGAACAGGTTCTCCAAAATGAACCCGTCATCTTTGGACTCCATTTTTGCCACGTCTTGCATAATTTTTTCTACCTGTCCATTTGACGTCAGGTACACGGTACTTAAGCACATTTTATCCTCCTATATTTTCGACGACAAAATCTAGAACTTTCCCAGCCGCACGAAACGCTTCACCTGGTGTAAAGGGGCGGCCTTCCAGACCCGCCTCAAAAATCATTGAATCATTAGGAATCATTCCGATTAACTGGATATGATGCTGTTCCAGTTTATTTTCCAGCTTTTTAGCTGTATCCACCGAATCCACTTTATTCAAGACAGCCCAAAGGCGCTTATTCATGTCGCCGGCAAGTTCTTTTATTTTGGCGGCTATCGCAATCGACTCATAGGACGGTTCGACGACAAGGAGTATTGCATCAACATTTTTATCGATTCCTCTGCCGAAATGCTCCACGCCGGCCTCCATATCAATGATGGCGATTTCGTTTTCATCCAGCTTCAGTTTTTTAAGAAATTCACGGGTCAGGGCGCCCATGGGGCAGGCACAACCTTCCAGAGCCCGGTGAATTTTTCCGATGCTGACCAGTCCCAGGCCGTTCTTTTTGATGATATGCTCCCCAGGGATATCCCCGATAAGGATTTGACCGGCATTTAAAATGTTTGAACTGGCCATTTTTCCCTTGAGCTTTTTCTTGCCGCCCACAAGGTCCATGAGGGGAGCCGGGGGCTTTTCAAACCCGAGTGTTCGAAACAGGCCTGAATTTGACTCATCCGAATCGACCACTAATACACTGAGCCGGCGACCCTCGGCCTGACCTGCCAGAAGTCCGACCAAAGTGCTTTTTCCGCTTCCCCCCTTGCCGCAAACCGATATTTTCATTCCCATTATATCTCCTTTGCCTACTATTTTTTATCCTTTAATATTCAATCTCACCAGCTTACATTAAAAACCTTCCTCCGCCAATGACATTAACCAACCGGCAATGCCTTCGTCGGAACTTCAACGGCGCGGCACTTGATACGCCAAAGAAAAAAAAGCGCTGTTAGGACCAGGGGAGGAATCATCGTAAAAACGATTTTAAAGCCATAGTGTTCGATGAAGGCGCCGGCCATAAGGGGAAAAAAAGCGGTGGTCAGACTCAAAGTTCCAATGATTCCCGTGAATATGGCCCGGTTATCATTATTGGTAATCTCAAGCAGAATACCTTGAAAAGATATTTTCCCCGCCGAAATTGTAAAACCGGCCAGAAAAAAAATCCATTGGTATGCACCCATCCCAAACCTCGATAGAAATAATGCGGCAAGCGGCAGAAGCCCCCCGATAAAAATGCACCCGAATGATATCCCTTTATATCTGAAACGATTCGCAACCCAGTTCCAGAAAAATGTCGAAATAATCATTCCCAGAAACAGCAGAAACAGATAACTGCCGATCTGATCGTTGGTCAAACCGAAAATGAATTTGGAAAAGGCCATGTAAAATGGAATGATCGTGATTCCAAGGCTGGTCAGATTGACCAGTACAATAAAATTGGTCAGATTCGAATCATTTTTGATCATTCGCGGTATGGATCGAATAATGTGAATAATTCCGGAATAACTGCTGATATGGCCGGTATCCTCTTTGATCATTAAAAATCCGAACGCGGCGATAAATAGCAATAACGCGGCGATTAAAAAAAGCATCGTATAGTTTGCAGGATATGGCAATGTGATTACGAACCGGCTGGCCACGATCGACGAAACCAGCATTCCCGTTGAAGCAATGAATTGTTTGAAAATTAAAAACTTCTTTCTTTGTGTCAGCGGTAGGACTTTTCCCAGAATATCCGTATAGGAAATTTCTGCAAAGGCACCGCTGAGAGAAAATAAGCCTATCCATAAAAACACCATCATCAGAAGCCGCATGGGTTCACTTGAATCGGAAATAGACAGCGTAAAGCCCATTCCCGCCAAGGCAAATACACGAATATATATTCCCATAAGCAAAAACGGCTTTTTTCGAGACCGGCCCGAAAGAAAACCCGCAAACAACAATTGCGTGATCATCGGCAGACCGATGGAAATGGCCGTGATTATTCCCACATGAATGCTGGAGCCTCCGATTTTCAATATAAATGAAGAAAGAACGGTATTGACATCAACGAAGGTGGAAACAAACGCCAAAAACAACGCATGCCAGATAAAGGCATAAAAATTTTGCTTCTCGCCGGATACGGAAACCATAATTTGCCGAATAAACGTTGTGAGGGCTTAATAGTGATGAAATCGTAAAAATTAACGCTGATGGCTAAGTAAAAAGGTCCATATACAAGGCGTAGTGTTTTTTCAGGGGCGAGGCAATACATATAGTATTCCGAGCGTCTGAAAAAACACTATAACGCTGTAGATGGGACTTTTGACGACGCCATCAATAATAAGAATCTTTTTC
>MAXL01000437.1 GCA_001751005.1 Desulfobacterales bacterium S5133MH16 | reverse complement strand
TATTCTACCATTTATAATAAAGACAAAGCGAAGCGCCTTCCACATTCGACGTTCGACGTTGAACGTTCGATGTTCAAATTGTTGCATCTGAAATTACGACTAAACCTTCATATCACGTTGAAATTATGTATACAGGTCAGGAGTTCTGAAATGTTGCAAGGAGGCTTTAAGATGGAACCTGTATTGCTGGATAAAGACGGTCCCGTGGCGTGGCTTACCTTAAATCGGCCTGAGAAACGGAATGCACTCTCTTTGGAATTGATGACAACTATGCTGGATAAGCTAAAGATTATAGAACAAGATCAGGATATCCGTGTGGTTGTCATCAGGGGAAACGGCCCGGCGTTTTGTGCAGGGCATGATCTTAAGAAAATGGTCGGATCAGACCTGGATGTCAAGGATTTTCACAAGATTTTTTCAGTATGCGCAGAAATGATGCAAACGCTTTTCAAACTGCCGCAGCCGGTCATTGCTCAGGTTCACGGCATCGCAACGGCAGCAGGATGCCAGCTGGTTGCCGCCTGCGACCTTGCCATTGCGGAAACCGGTGCGCAATTTGCCACCCCGGGGGTAAAAATAGGTCTTTTCTGTTCCACCCCTTCGGTTCCCCTGGTTCGGGTTGTGGGGCGACGAAGGGCTTTGGAAATGCTCTTGACAGGTCGTTTTATTTCGGCCGAGGAAGCGGAACGGTTCGGACTCATAAACAGAATAGTTGCTCCGGACAAGCTTGTCGAACAGACCGGAAACTGGGCCATGGAAATCGCTCAATACAGCCGGTATACGCTTGCCTTCGGAAAGCGAACTTTTTATAAGCAGGCGGACCTGGATACCCCGTCAGCTTACAATTATGCCACTCATGCAATTGTGATGAACTGCCTGGCTGAAGATGCACAGGAAGGTATGTCGGCTTTTTTGGAAAAAAGGAAGCCTGAGTGGAAAAATCGTTGAAACGCTTCATATAGTTCCACGGTGGGTTCGGAATTTCAGATGCGGGCCAAAATATTTTTGAAAATCACTATAGATCCAGAATAAACAAAGGGAACAGGATGCTCCCTGTTCCCTTCCTAAAATAAAAAATATAGTAAATGTTAGCGTTTTGAAAACTGGAACCGTGCCCGCGCACCTTTCTGGCCGTATTTCTTTCTTTCTTTGACCCTGGCGTCACGCCGAACGTAGCCGGCTTTTTTCAATGCCTTCCTGAGCTCAGGGTTAGCCAATATCAAAGCCTTGGTGATGCCATGCCGAATGGCACCGGCTTGCCCTGAAGAACCTCCGCCGGTAACCCGGGCTTTTACATCAAATGATCCAAGAGTATTGGTCAAGATAAGCGGCTGTTTTACAACTGTTTTTACCACCTCAACCTTAAAATAATCATCCATGGGGCGATCATTAACGGTAATTTCCCCGTTCCCCGGCGTTATCCAGGTTCTTGCGATGGCACTCTTTCGTTTTCCTGTGGCATAATAAACGTTTTCTTTGTCCATATAATTCCCCGATACTTAAAAAAATTTAACCTGCTCTTCTAAAGGTCAAGAATCTCAGGCTGCTGGGCCTCATGAGGGTGCTGATTACCCGAATAAACCTTCAATTTTTTGAAAAGCTTTCTTCCCAGTCTGTTCTTTGGCAGCATACCCTTGACGGCAAAACGGATAAGATCTTCAGGCCTTTTTTCCAAAAGTTTCTGAGCGGTAATTGTCTTAAGACCCCCGATGTAACCACTGTGACGATAATATTGTTTCTGCTGCCATTTTCTTCCGGTCATGACAACCTTATTCGCATTAACAACCACCACCCAGTCACCGGTATCGACATGGGGTGTAAAGAGTGGGTTGTGTTTTCCCCGCAGGCGGGCGGCTATGGTACTGGCGAGTCTTCCCAGAACCTTATCTTGGGCATCAACAACATACCATTTGCCCTTGTTGTCGGTATTTTTTGCACTATATGTATATTTTTTCACTATGATTTTCTCCTCTGAATATAGAACCCTGGACATTTAAATAAAAATTGTGTCTGTGTCAAGGTAAAAAATTAATCTGATTAATATATCCTGAATATCCTGTTGATCCTGTTGACCCTGTTGATCCTGTCAATATAATTCTGTCTGGTAATATATTCTTTTATCATGGATTACCCTCCCAAATAGTTTTAAGTATAATTAAAACTAGTTAGAAATTAAGTCGATCTTTTAAATATGCATGAAGGACAAGAAAAAGCGGGAATTGACAAATAGGTGGTATCATGCCACATATGCTTATAATAGGAAATGTTTTAAAAGGTGTTTTATGGAAAATCTGGAAATCGAAGTAAAATTTTATTTATCGGATATGGACCGAATACGTGATCGGATTATCGAGCTCGGTGCGGTGTCCATGGGACGAATTTTTGAAACAAATATACGCTTTGACGATGCCGATAACCGTCTGATTCAAAAAAAATCTCTCCTGCGACTCCGCCAGGATAAAAAATCAATCCTTACTTTTAAATCCGAGCCTCTTTTTAATGACGATCAATTTAAAATATTAAGAGAGCTGGAAGTTGAAGTCAGCGATTTTAACACCATGAAACATATTCTGGAATCTCTGGGGTTCCGGGAAGAACAGGTATATGAAAAATGGCGTGAAACTTTTATATTAAACCGTACCCACCTTTGCCTGGATACGATGCCGTATGGCAACTTTCTTGAGATCGAGGGTCAAAAGGAAGATATTAAGAAATTGGCATCCCAAATCGGTCTTAAGTGGAAAAAAAGGATTCTTCTTAATTACCTTGCAATATTTGATGTCATCAAGCAGAAATCAAACCTGCCGTTTTATGATGTCACATTCAGTAACTTTATAAATATCAGGTTCGACCCTGCGAAATATCTTGATCTTCTTGAGGCTAATCATCATTGACGGCTTCGTAAAAAGTCCAATTTCTGCGTTGCGCTTCATTTCGTGTTCACTGCGGCGTATATAAGTACGCCTCATTCCACGAAATTCGCGACGCCTTGAACTTGAACTTTTTACTTTGCCGTCTCAATGTTGACTTTTTACGAGTTCATCATTATTAGTTCATAAAAAAATATTATCTGTGTACATCTGCGAAAATCTGTGTCCTATTTAACTAAAACCATGATATCTGTTTTGACATTAAACCTGCGTTTTGGATTGGCAGACGACGGACCCAATAGCTGGCAATACCGCAAAAAGGGCTTTCCCTATCTTTTTGAAAAATATCGTGCAGATTTTATCGGTTTTCAGGAAGCGAATGATTTCCAGACAGATTTTCTGAATGAGCTGCTGACGGAATACGATTTTATCGGCAAACGCAGCCCTTCACCGTCTTTCTGGCAAAACAACATTATCTTTTATAAAAAAACCTGGACCTGCATCTATCGAGAACATTTCTTTCTGAGTCCAACACCCACCATGCCGAGCCGTTTCCGGGAAAGCCTCTGGCCGAGACAATGCACCATCGGTATGTTCAAAAACGGCAATCACATGATCATATGTGTTAATACTCATCTTGACTTTGATACCTCGGTCCAAATCAAAAGCGCCAAACTGATTATGGAGCGGTTACTTCGTTTTCCGAGTGACGTACCCGTAATTATAGTCGGTGATTTTAACACCATTCCTTTCAGTGCCTGCTATAACATTTTCACCGGCCATGGTCAGAAATCGGAGGAAAAGGAATGTAATTTTAGAAACGCTTTTAAAAAACCATTTCCAGGGACCCATCATGGATTTACAGGGGATATAAACGGAGATTATATAGACTGGATTCTCTATCGCGGAAAAATACTCAAACAAGATTGCATGGTCATCAGGGATACAATTGACGGTCTTTATCCATCAGATCATTTCCCGCTCTATGCCACATTTAAGAACATTGAGTAATCGTAACCGTTCACGGACTTTTTGAAACCCAAAATTCCAAGCGCCAAAGATCAATTAAATCACAAATTACAAATACCAAATTACAAATAAATCTCAAATCTCAAGCATCAAATTCCAAACAAATCACAAACTCCAAATACCAATTACCCTGACTATTCCGATTTTTCCAGTATTGATGAAAATATCTTTTTCAATTCGTTTGGCCTTCTTTACGATTATAAGATTTGGAGTTTTGAATTTCGGTTATTGTGATTTGCCTGCCCTGTTAAATAAATCGTAGATTTAATGCGAAGCATTATTTAACAGGGTAAATGATTTGCGATTTGTTATTTGTTTTTTCTCTCCGAGCCGTAGGATCTCCGAGCCGGGGGCCGGCTTGTCCGGGTTAGGGATAACTAAGCCGCTTTACCAGATATGAATCGCCATTTTCTGTAAGCTCCATGGAAATATTGCCGCTGTTTTCCCGCCATGTTCCTTCATGCAAATGGTAGCGGATGAAATATTTTCCCCGAATTCTAATGTTTCCTGTATCGGCCTGTAAAGAATAATCAATCAACTCAATCCGGTAGTTAAACGATTCTATCTCTTCCATGTTTTTTCGATATTTGGGTAACATATCCTGAAAAGGAGTGTTGTTTTCAGTGGCATCTGGAGTAAAAAAAGAGGCAAATTTATCAAGATCTTTACTGGCATATGTCTGGCAATAGATGTTCAAAAAGGATTCCAACCGGTCTTTCCGGTCTTGTTGAGAAAGTATTTCTCCTCCAGAGGCCAAAATCTGTTTTTCCTGCTTTCCGACGGCCTCCTGTTTTTCCGGAGAAAAAGGCTTCTCACGAAGAGCTGGAGCAGGAGTTTTTGGTTGCTGTTCTTTTTTACCTTCAGCCTTAGACACTTTTTTCTGTTTAGCAGACCTGCTTGTTTTATTAGAAACAATAATTGCCTTGTCTTTGTATTTCTTTAAACCGCTAAGAGCCCTCTGTGCTTCGGCCCTGTCTTTGAAAGAACCCATCCTTATTTTGTACCATGTACTTTTTTCGGGAGACGTTACAGTGACATAGTATGCCGGATATCCTTCATTTTTCAGTTTTGTTATTGCTTTTTCTGCAAATTTTTTGTTCTTAAGGGATTCGAGCTGAATTGACCACTCCCCACTTGAGTCGGGCTTTTTCTTTAAAATAATTGCGTTGCCTTTTGGAGGTGATTTTGTCTTCCGGGTCTCGTCCCTTTCCTTTTTTATGAAAGTGTAGGTACCGGTCGCCGTTGGGCTGGGGGGTTGACCGGACTTGTAAGCCCTTGCTTTAATTGTTGTTGTTTCTGTGACAAGAATGGGGGATGAAAAAATAGGGGAGGCGCCTGTGGGCTCAGAGTTGTCCGTGGTATAGTGGATCGTTGCTTCTCTGGCTGAAGCGCTGATTCCAACCGAAATACGATCCGTGAAAACATCCGGCGCAGGAGGTGAAAATACCGGTGCGGCCAGAGCCGGAGCATAAGTAATTTCTATGGAGTTACTGGCCAGTTTTCCGTTCTGATCCTCTGCAACAATGGTAATCGTATTTACACCTGCAGTTAAGGATACTTTGAACGTCCATTCTTTTAGAGTGCCCGTATTTTCAGCTCCTGTATTACATGTCACACTTTTCAGTCCAATGTCATTTACATCCATAGCCCGCCCAGAAACAATGATCCAGGATTCTGATGTGGTGGACTCCCCCACCGTTGCAGGCTGCTGAATTTTTACAACCGGCTTCGTACTATCTTGGACTGTGTATGCATAAGCACCGCTTTCGTTCCCATACCCATGAACATCACGCGCCGTAACTTTGTAGTAAACAGTTCCCGTTTTCTGTGCCGGAATTGTCCCTGTATAATCAAGACCCGTGGAAGACATAGGAATCAAACTCCACGAATTTCCTGCCTCTATTGAATAGCGCAAAAAAGCAGACTGAACACCCGATATGTCCGTAATATCCGCATTTACCGTAACCGGATCACTTGAAAGGGGCTTTGCTGCCGACAGGTAAGGTTCTTTAATCACAGGCCTGTCATACACAAATAGGGTAACCCCGTTAACAAGGTCAGATGAATTGCCTGTCTTATCAAAGGCATAAAAATCAACGGAATGTAATCCTTCGCCCGCTTTGGATGACTCCCACGAATTTCCAAACACCCCGTCCCCGCTCTTTTTATCTGAGTGTTCGCCATCATCATACAGTTGAACATTTACCAGCGTATTGCCATCCGGAAGCCGAATCCTGGCCGTCACTTTTGTAGTGTCGACACCTGAATCTTCATCATAAACACCAACGGATAATTTGAATTTTGTCCCTTTTAAACCGATGCCTGCATCAACATAGGGCTGTATTAGTACCGGCGGTATGGAATCGGCTATCCGCATAACGGACATCGTATAAGACGCTTTGTTTTTTATCCGGTTCCGGGCCTGGACTAAAATTTGGTTCTGGCCCTCGACCAGAGAAACCTTTCGGGTAAAAAAACCCTGGGACGAAAGGGACAATGAGGACGGCACACCATCATTGACGGAGATAGTAGCTGACCGGATACCATGAGGATCTGAAATCTTTCCGGCGATTTTTACGGAATCGGATATATAGGAACTACCGCTTTGAGGAGTAGAAATCTGAATTTTCGGGCCATTGAAATTGAAATCGTCAAACACGTATATTTGTCCGCCGGCCGCCAGCATAGAGCCGTCAGGCCTCCAACGAACATGGTGCACCGGATCTTTATTATAATATTCGATTCCATAGGTATCCGTATTGCATACAATCAGGCCATTATCATGACCCACAGCCAACCGGGAAGAATCACTGTTGTAATCCAGGGAATTGACGCTACCCAGTCCGGGAAGATCAAAACCGCTTTTGCTCCATTTTGAAGTGTCAAAGGTATAAATTATACCTGCATCGGCCATGCCGGATCCCACTGAAAGATATTTTCCATCGTGGCTCCATGCGAGACACTTAAGTTTTCCCGCAGAAATGGATTCTACCTTCACCGTTCTTATGGGAGAATTATTCTCCGTATCCCATATCCTCAATTCTCCATACTTATCTACCGCAGCGAATTGAGACTCGTTAACCGGGTTAAACCTGAGTTCCTGGATTTCAGCACTATGACTGTAGGTCATCTTAAGTTTGCCCGACATCGACCATTTTTGTATAACGTTGTGGTCCCGGATTGTATAAATGTGGTTATCCTGCCAGCCCAAAGATTTATCCGCTGATTTTGCCTCACTATCCAAAGGAATATCCCATACCATATCCACGCTTCCGCCAGGAACTGCTAAGATAGCAAGTTTATCTTTGTCTTTAAAAAGGCCGGTTACCAGTTTTTCGCCGTCAGAGGAAAAGCAAAACGACTGATATCTGCCTGAACGTCTTTTTTTCGACCAAACCTTTGCCCAATCCGATATGCGGTATATGGACAATCCGGAACCGTTTCTATGCCTCATCGCAAAATATCCGTTTGAGGACCATTCGCACCATTCGGTAGCTCTCCCCAGCTTTTTCCACGGCAGAAACCGGGTCCCTTCATACCCTCCATATACGAAAGTTCCGGTTCCCGAAACGCCCGTCGGAATATGGGTTACCTTAACACTCACCTCTTTTGATTCTGATGATCCTACTGTAAAAACGCCGCTGGCCTCACCTCTATTATTTGTCTTGTGATCAGGTCCTTTTGTCCAGGTACACTCGCCAGACGGCTTTAAACGCCACTTAACGGATTGGTTGGATGCAGGTTTTTTATCAGTCAAATTTTTTACATAAGACGTCACCTTAAAAGAATTATTACCGGCCCGGTGGAATTCAAATGTTATACCCACAACCGGTGAGGTGCAGATTATGGGAATTGATTCACAAGGACCGTAAGGCGAACTAGCGGTAATAACAGCATTGCCGCCGGAATCAGGAGTAAAGGTAATCTTTGCCTGACCCTGGGCATCGGTAACCGCTTCGCCATTTGAAGGTGTAAAAAATCCCGGAAAGCCGGTACGAAATAGAATTGTTTTGCCGGGTAACGGCCTTCCTTCATCATCTTTTAATGAGGCTAAAATGGTAGCATGGTCGTTCTGTCCAATACCAACGGTTTTGGGTTCAGCCTCCGCAGTAAAATGAATGATAGACGGTCTATTCACCATAAAAGAACCGTTCAGGGCCTCCTGCCATTTTCCTTTTGCATCTGCCGCCTTAACTTCATAATAGTGTGCCCCAACTTTTAGGTCCGTAAGGCTGTAGTAGGAAAAAATTTTTGCCGCCAGTCGGTCTGCCGACGGCACTGAAAATTTATGCAGTTCTGTACCGTCAACGAAAAGACTTACCGAGGCATACCGGTTGCTATCAACTCCTGAAAATACCGCAACGAAATTGTATACGTCATCAGGCATCCCGGATGACGGAATTACCCGGCTTTTGGTCGGCGTTTTTAGGAAATCTTTTGAAAAACTAAAGTCCTTTATTATGATATCCGGTGCTTCTTGGGTTATGGCGATAACTTCGCTAATGTTTTGGTTGCTTTTAGGATTATATGCATTGATGTTATAAATACCCGGCTGAGTGCGCCATAAGGAATATACCCCGTTAATATCGGTGGTCACCGTAAGATGTCCATCCATAGTCGCTACAACAGCATCAGAAACCGGGATACCGTCAGTTCCTTTCACTATGCCATACAATGTTTTTGTGCCCGGGAAGAATTTTTGGACAATTCTGGATTTATCGAATAATGTTAGATCCCGAACGCCCGGGTTGGCAATATCATCCATCCCGCCCAGAGAAATCACATCATCTTGACTTTCCTGAAAACAGTGCACCTGATTTTTGCACATAATTGAAGCATTGTTTTTGCTGCATTCAGGAGATTGAACGCAGTCCGGTGCGTCTTGGTCAGGATACCCGCAAAAACCAAGGGCGTGGCCAATCTCATGCGCAGCGATTCTGACCACATCTCTTTGAGCCCGGCTGAAATCAATTTTGTCTTTATCCAATACAAAGAACCAAGGCTCTGTTTTGTCCTGCTCCTCCTTTATATGAAAAAAGATTCTCGCTCTGTGATCGTTATCAGCATCAGCAGGGTTGCTTAATGCGGGATACTGACAGCTTGTATTGCAATTTTCAAATATGGTGAAACTATATGCTTCCGGGAGATATTCAGAAAATAGACCCATATCACCGTGTTCGTCCAGACATACCCTCCCGTCATGTGTCAAGACTTTGGGACCTTGTTTGTACCATCCTTCAAAAATTATATCCGCTTCTTTTGGGTTGCTTGCAGGAGCAAATACGATATTCCCGCCGGTTGCGTTTTCCCATATCTTACAGGCCATATCGACGGCTTCTTTTGCCG
>MAXL01000436.1 GCA_001751005.1 Desulfobacterales bacterium S5133MH16 | reverse complement strand
AAGCCAGATCTTAATATAATTACACATATCGACTCAGGCACGGAATGTTGACCGGAAAGCCGAATTGAAGGGGTGATGAAAAACACAAGATGTAGAGTCGGAGGCAAACCTGGATTAGGCAATATTTTTTAGAAAGAGCGGTCGATACTAAATAGTATCACAACCTATTGACATTACAAAATATTTCATGTACGGCAAGTAATCTGTATTTTTAATTATTTCAGTATGAAATCTCTATTTTTCGTTAATCAAAGATTGAGACACACAGTCGTCAACTATAGATTTCAATCTATATTATTATTCATTTCTTAAAAGGTATCCATCGGCTGATAATGCTGTTCAGCTTACCCTCTCGTTTGTAAGTATCAATGAAACGATTTGCTGAATTTAATAGCTCTATATCGTTTTTTCTAATTCCCCACGCCAAGTATTCTTCAGTCAAAAGAGACGTAGATGTTGTCAGACCTTTTGAATCATTTTCTGATGCCAACATGAGAACAATCGGTCCATCATGGATTAATATGTCGATATCATTATATAGTAAAGCGTCAACGGCCTTTTTAGAAGTATCAAAAGGAGATATTTTTTTAGCAGTCCCAAAGTTGTCGAGAACATATGTTTCTCCTGTCGTGCCTTTTACAACTCCGATTTTCAACTTGATAGACATCCCCTTAATTCCATAATAATTTAAAGGAATGCGGCCTTGGTTTCTTTTATGGAGCAAAGCCATTTGCCCTGTTTTGTAATACGGTTCACTAAAGGATATTCTGATCAGCCTCATTTTGGTAACTGACATACCGGACATAATGATATCAGTCCGGTTGTCCAATAAAGCAGGAATCTGATCTTCCCATTCAACCTCGATAAAACGAACTGATTTTCCAAGGTATTGTGCAAATCCCTGAGCAAGCTCTGCTTCAAGACCAACAATTTTTTCTCCTTGTTTATAAATTAGGGGAGGTGCGTTTGTTGAAACGCCGACCCTCAAAATATTTTCATCAGGTTTGACATCAACGATGCTTTTTGAGCTGGTTGTTCCACAAGCAGTAATTAGGCTTAAAGTTATTAAACAATAAAGCAAAATCCAAAATCTATGATTTAACCTTTTTCTAAACATTCATTTATCCTCCATTTTGGGGTAAACTGCGAGTCGATATGTCTTCTATTCCCAAGTTTCTTTTAAATTGTCTTGCTGATTTTTAATTTTTACCTAAGTCTTACTTTTGCTGTGATATCGGTTTCTGCGAGTGCTATAGAGAACTCTTCCTTGGGGAAAAAGGCTGGACAAATATGGTTAAGATTATTAATAGCAGATTATTTTGTCAAGCAAATTATGAGGCTATAGTTACTTATAAGCACTTGTATTTATTAATTTCATTGAAATATGTGTTTTCTTGAGTAATTCTTTTGGCCAACCTTTTTATAAAATGTAGATTTCTGACTTAAACCTCCAATTCAGACCGCTCTAATATGGTTACGATTTTGGTTTGAAATCATCTGCTCAGAATTTGTGTTTTCTGCTATGGATCAAAGCTCGATGTAATTTCAAAAACATTGTGTTTTCGGATATCATAAGAGAAAATTCTTTTTGAGGGGTTTGCCTTTTTTACAATTTTGTGAGAAATACGATATATGCACTTTAAACTAAGATGCTTTGACGAGTGGTCTTGGCAAGAGATGTCAGGGTTTGACAAGTCCGATTTGCATGAGGTACTCTCAATGTATCTGCAATTTTTAGATTTTGGGCGAACCACAATATATGCGATTTCCCATAATTTCTAAGAGTCAACACTATCTATTAGAATCAAGGAAGTTATTATGGAAGAAAAAATCACAAACATAATTCGGACATTCGAGGCCGTTGGTCCAATATTGGGCAATGCTTTGAAAAGCGGCCAGCTTTTTAATCCTCAATGTGAGCTTACCGAACCGGACCCGGATATTTTGTGCGAATATGATGTAAAAATTCCTATGAGCGAAGGATTTTCTGTGACCGCAAACATCTACCGTTCAATAAAAGCGGAAGAAAATGATGAAAAAGTTCCTGTTGTGATGTGTGCCCATCCTTATAATAATCACCTCACACCTGCTCTTAAAAAAACGCCGTTAGGAGGCCCACCTCAACAATATCGTATGATTCCTCAAGCCGGAGGTAAGCCGGTTTTCTCCAAATTGACAAGCTGGGAATCACCAGATCCAAATTTTTGGATACCTGCGGGATATGCCGTCGTCAATATGAATTTGCCGGGTTACGCGAATAGTGAAGGTCCACCCTCCGCATTTTCTGAGCATCAGGGAAAATGTTACTACGAGGCCATTGAGTGGGTCGCGAAACAACCCTGGTGTAGCGGTAAAGTGGGACTCAGTGGAGTGAGCTTCCTGGCCATTTCCCAGTACCATGTAGCTGCTTGCCAAGCATACGGAGGGCCACCTCCTTCTTTGTACTGCATTTCCCCCTGGGAAGGACTTGCTGATCCGTATCGTGACATATTTGCCGTTGGCGGGGTATCGGAAATTAGTTTCCCCACCTTTTGGTGGAATACTGAAGTGAAACCAACCATTAACGGCACCGAGGAAGACTTTGTGAAATCCGAGGGGAGCATCCCTATGGACTATTTAAAGAACCACCCACTCTACGATGATTATTGGAAAGCAAAAGCAGCCAAGTTGGAAGAAATTACCGTTCCCATGCTGGTTTGTGCCTCATTCTCCGACCACGGTCTGCATACCATGGGTTCTTTCCGGGCTTTTGAAAAAGCAAAGTCGAAACATAAATGGGTGTATACGCATCGCACCGGCAAGTGGGTCGCATACTATTCGCCGGAGGTGCTAAAGATGACCAAGGACTTCATGGACTGTTTTTTAAAAGATGATACTTCCAGTGGTTTTTTAGATACTCCCAGTGTACGACTTGAGGTGCGTTCCAGCCGCGAGGAGATCCAGGAAATTCGTTATGAAAATGAGTGGCCGATCGCTCGTACCCAATACACTAAACTCTATTTGAGTGAACAATCACAGTCCCTTTCGCTTAAAAAACGGGAAAAACAAATGGAGGTAGTGTACCCGGCAAAGAAGGGGAAAGCATTATTCAATTTCAAGTTTACCGAAGACACTGAGTTAAGTGGCTATATGATGTTAAGGGTTTGGGTGGAAGCCCGTCCCGAAAAAGCAGGAGAAATATCACCGGATGATATGGCTATGTT
>MAXL01000435.1 GCA_001751005.1 Desulfobacterales bacterium S5133MH16 | reverse complement strand
TGTTAACGCCACTGTATTGAAGAATCAGTATGGGAAGGCAGCTAAAAGGGCGGGGGAGTCAGAAGACCTGCCATTTTGTTTGGCATTGGGGAAAAGGTAAATCCTCAAGCGGTTACCGCTTGAGGATTTTTTTTGTTATGAAAGCAGCAATCCTTAAACAACCCGGAAAATTGGAAATAAGGGAGGTACGAACTCCGTACTGCCCGGCCGGCGGGGTGCGGATAAAAATTAAAGCCTGCGGGATATGTTCTTCAGATGCTAAAATGGTGATTCAAGGTCATCGAGCTCTGAATTATCCGAGAATATTGGGCCATGAAATTGCAGGAGTTATAGAACAAAGCCGCACAAACGCGTTTAAAGAAGGCAGCCGAATTCAAATTGCCCCGGGGCTTCGATGCGGCAGGTGCTCCTATTGCCTTAAGGGGATGGACAACCTGTGCCCGAATCGAGAAATTTTAGGGTTTACGTATAACGGCGGCTTTGCCGAATACATTGCAATTCCCATTGAGGACGGCATTGTCGGAAGCCTCAATATCATTCCTGAAGAAATAAGCTATAATCATGCGACTCTGGCTGAACCCCTGGCCTGTTGTATCAATGCTCAGAACAAAATCAATATTACTAAAAATGATACGGTGTTGATCATCGGATCAGGTCCTCTGGGTCTTTTACATGCATTTGCTGCCAAACAAAAAGGGGTTGAACATATTTTAATCAGTGAACCGCAGATTCATCGACGAAAAACGGCGCTCCACACCTGGGCCGACACGGTCATCGATCCCGGCACCGATAATATGGCGGAAAAGGTTATGACGGCAACACACAACAACGGTGTGGACGCACTCATATTTGCCTGCTCCCAATTGGGACTTAATGATACTTTTATGAAATTACTGGCCCCGGCGGGCAGGGTCTCAATTTTCAGCGGCATTACTTCTCAATTCTCACAAAGCAGCATTGACTTCAATCAGATCCATTATAATGAATTTTTCATCAGCGGCGCTTACGGCTGTACCGCTGATCAGAAT
This sequence comes from Desulfobacterales bacterium S5133MH16, assembly GCA_001751005.1. Lineage (GTDB taxonomy): Bacteria > Desulfobacterota > Desulfobacteria > Desulfobacterales > UBA11574 > S5133MH16. The sequence continues at coordinate 1,997 of MAXL01000435.1, read as the reverse complement.
CGCAACGCCATGGAGTTGATCTCATCAGAACATGGGCCGGTACAAGAATTAATCACTCACCGTGTCGATCTTGATACCATCCATCAAGGCATTGAACATACGGCATTACAAAAAGGATTAAAAACCATCGTGGAGGTTTCACATGAATGACAAGTTCAAAAAATTCGGGAATTCCATCACCGCTTTAATTTCAGGCAAAGATCTAAACAGAGAACAAACAAGAGAATTATTTTCGGAAATTCTCAACAATAAACAGTCTGAAATTCATCAGGGAGCATTTCTTGCGGCGATTACTGCAAAAGGGCCCTGTCCTGACGAGATTGCCGGAGCATGGGACGCAATTTACGATATTGATACGGCAAAAATCCGGCTCAATACAAAACAGCCCATGGTTGACAACTGCGGCACCGGCATGGACAGTTTCAAGACTTTCAATATCAGTACGGCTTCAGCCATTGTGGCTGCGGCCGGCGGTATATGTCTTGCCAGGCATGGAGCAAGAGCCGTTACGTCACGCTGCGGCACCGTTGATCTTTGTGAAACCCTGGGCGTGGATGTAGAATGCCCTGTGGAAACTGTCAAAACAAGTATAGAAAAAGTCGGTATCGGCCTTTTCAATGCCATGAGTCCTTTTGTACATCCACAGGCCCTGTTCAGGATACTTTCCCAGATGAGTTTCGGCAGCATCCTTAATATCGCTGCATCTCTGGCCAACCCGGCCATGCCCGAATATGGCGTCCGGGGGGTTTACGCCAAACAAATGATCTCTCCGGTTATTGAAACCATGAAAGAAATCGGATTTAAAAAAGCCATGGTATTTTACGGGTCAAGCGGAAACGGAACCGGGGGGATGGATGAACTGTCACCCATAGCCAAAAGTTGGGTTGCCGAGCTATCTGAAGACGGTAACATTAAACATTACTCTTTATCGCCTGAAACCATGGGTATCCGTTATCCGGTAACGCCGGATGAAATCGCCGGTGGCAACGACCCTGAAATGGAAGCCCTCAGGTTATTAAAGGTTTTTACCTCCAAAGAAAAAAAAGCGCTTTACGAGACCATATGCCTTAACGCAGCGCCTATTTTTTATGTTGCCGGAAAAACTCCCGGTATAAAATCCGGAATTGAAAAGAGCCGTGAAATTATAGACTCCGGGAAAGCCATGGATAAATTGAAGGAATGGGTGGTCACACAACATCGGAAACCCGATACAGGCAAAAAACAACTCGAGCATCTTATGCAACAGCTCAATTAAGAAATGAAGAAGGAGATTGAACATAGTGACAAATGATATGAGTATAAAAAAGATTGTGGACGGGATCGAGCCGCTGGATGAAAAATGGATTGTCAAGGCCCGTGAACGGACAGCGCAACTGGTAATGCCGACCCGGGCATTGGGAAGGCTTCATGATATATCGGAACGGTTATGCGGAATACAGAAAACTCTTAAACCAAAAATAGATCGTAAAGCCGTGCTGGTAATGGCAGGAGATCACGGAGTTGTTGAGGAAGGCGTGAGTGCTTACCCGCAGGAGGTCACCGGCGCAATGGTACAGACGTTTTTAGCCGGCGGAGCCGGTATTAACGCCATATCTCGACATATTGGATCAGACGTTCAGGTCATCGATATGGGAATTATTCCGGATTTAGACCCTGATTCCATAGACGGCGGGAATCAGCTTCTTCTCCACAAGGTGGCAAGAGGTACGGCAAACCTGGCAAGAGGGCCCGCCATGACCCGCCAAATGGCTGAAAAAGCCATTGTAACCGGATTTGATCTGGCTACGGATTTATTTCGAAAAGGGGTGGAAATTCTGGGCGCCGGTGATATGGGGATCGGCAACACAACCCCTTCGGCAGCCATCGGCGCCGTGGTTACCGGGAAAAACCCGGAGCAAATGGTCGGACGGGGAACCGGAATAGATAACAACAGCCTCATAAAAAAACGGGAAGCCGTAACCAGGGGAATTCAGGTAAACAACCCGGATCCCCGTGAC
>MAXL01000434.1 GCA_001751005.1 Desulfobacterales bacterium S5133MH16 | reverse complement strand
GGCCGCAGCCACGGCCCCATAGTCTGCGTCAACTGTGACTGTGTCAGCAGCGTAAAACCCATTCGCTTTTTGATGAAATATGGCATACATCCAATAATCTGCCCTCCTTTTTCTACCAGAGTCACATCCCAGTTGTCGCCACCGCAGACCGCATCAAGCCACCAGTTTTTTGAAAAAATCGGGATTGATGGCTCAGCTTTGCAATGGGCGCTATATTTATGTTTTGCGGGGATCATTTGTTGTTTGCTTGAACAGCTTTCGCAAGTATTTTTCTGTCCTCAGGATCAATTCCATCTACCCCCATTGCCTGAAACCATTTTGGTATTTCATCTCTTTTTTCTAAATAGCATCCTTTGGCGGAAAGAAATTCTTCTATTCTTGTTATTGAAGAATGAACGTTTGCGCAAAATTTTTCATACTTGATTTCTATAAATCGCTCTGAGCCAAAACGTTTTTTGTCATCCTCAATCTGCTGATAAGTGTAATACACCTGTCCGGCTATCTGTTCAGCCCAAGAAAGATTTGCCAAATAATCAATCTCCTTTGGGGGAAGAGACCACCATTTATCTTTTGAGTGCAGATTTTTTGCACGGCCTTTCAATATGGAAAGAGCATTGTCAATATAATGGCGACGACAAATAATAAAAACCGCTTCCGGCATGGCCTCGACTATAGGTGCAATACGCATGGAATTGTACAGATTCTTAAAAATTACAGGTCGTTTGCCGACTGCGCTAATTCCCCCAATCTCAGCGCGCAACTCTTTGAGATCCCTGGCAGAAGTTTGGCCCGGCGCGACATAAACATGCATACCTCTCGGGAACCATCTGTACCAGAACTCGCCACATTCATTTGGAGAACCCAAACCTTCAACCTGGCCGTAGTTGAAATTATATTCCACTGTTCGTGCTCTTACGCCAAGCATATTCTGCAATAAAGTTCCACAAATCAATGTGTTATAAAATTTAGCAGTAAAATTGCTGAAAAAAAAAATTTGAATCGGTCCGTTAGCGTCTTATACAGAAGTGTTGAGCCACAACGAGGCGCCCCAATTATAAAAACCGGAGGATATTTTTTTATTTCCTCATCTCCATATTTTTTTGCAAAATAGTTTTCCACCGGCTGCAAGGCAATTGACGCTAACCCTATAGACCTGTTTAAAAAATATCGCAGATAATTTTTTGGATTTAGATATTTATTTTTCAAACCCCTTCCATCCCAAACTCCCTCAGCCACAACCCCAGCGATGCAAGAAACCAAAGCCTGTTGTGCGTTATTTTACCGGTCATGAATTGTTGTTTTATTGTTTCAAGCATTGAACAATTCATAATTCCGGTTTTCTTTAACTCATTCAGACCGGATTCGAGAGGCCCTTTCAAGGAAGATTGCATCCAGCGCCCAACCGGCAACCCAAATCCTTTTTTCTTCATCGAAATACATGACGGGGGAATAAGGTCTTTGGCTACCCGCTTCAAGATATATTTTCCAACCCCATTTTTCACCTTGAGATTGGAGGGCATTCTGCAGGCCAGTTCAACAAGCTCATGATCAAGAAAAGGAAATCGCCCTTCCAGGGAAAAATGCATGGTGAATTGATCTGTCCTGTATACATGATGATTGCCGATATAATTGATAATATCAAAATAACAGATCGCCTCAATCGCATCGGCAAAAGGCAGCCCTTCTAATTTATAGAGCTGCCTGAATATTTCAAAACTGTTCCAATTGCCGGCATCAGGATGACAAAAAATTTCTTTTTTTTCACATTCCGTAAATGTCGAAAACCCTAACAGATAACATTCAGAGATATCTTTAAGCCCTGAAAGTATTTTAACTTTTCCAAGTTTTTCATTTTGTACAGGAATATGCGAAATGATTCTACGCCACGGTCTGACCATCCGCCAGATACGCGCTATTTTTTCGCGACCATAACCGCAGAAGAGTTCATCCCCGCCCAAACCGTTTAAGATAACCTTCACATCATTTTTCGCAACCAGTTTGGAAATCATATAATTCGAAGCCAAACTATGAAATGGCTCCTCGTAATAGCGAGTCATATCCGACAGATGTTTTATTGTATTTCCCGGCCTCATAACTTCAACAATATGCTTCATCGGCCACATAGCTGCCGCAGCCCTGGCCTGGGGAAGTTCGTCCATTTCCGGAACATCATTTTCGTAAGCCAGGGTAAATGCCTTGATTCCAGGATGCTTTTTAGCAGCAATAGCCGCAATAGTAGTTGAATCCACGCCCCCGCTCATAAATACGCCAACAGGAACATCGGCAACCAGACGTCTTTTTACTGCCTTATAAAGGGTGTGCTCAAGTTCTTCTTTCCAATCGTTTTCATTTCTGCTGTAATTGATTTCACCAACCGGCATACTCCAGTAGCAGCGCTTGCGTATATCTTTCAGCGGATTTATTTTCATCCAGTGAGCCTGCTCCAGCGCGCGCACCCCTTTAAAACAAGTCATGGGACGTGGCGCGCAATAAAAGCTCATAGCATGATAAACACCTTCCCAATCAGGCGCCGGTTTGTATAACCCAGACGCAATCAACGTTTTAATGTCCGAGGCAAAAATGAAATAATCATCGGTCAAGTAATAGTAAAATGGCTTAATGCCGATTCTGTCCCGAGAGCAAAACAGCGCTTTTTCCTTATCATCCCAAATAGCAAACGCCCACATACCGTTGAACCGGTTCAGACAATCCGGCCCCCACAAACGATACGCCTTTAATATAACTTCCGTATCCGTATTGCTGGAAAAATACTCGCCCTGTTTTTCAAGCTTTTTTCGGAGTTCCTGAAAATTATAAATCTCTCCATTATGCACAATCCAGTACCGGCTGTCTTCTGTGCACATGGGCTGGTGCCCTGCTGCGGAAAGATCAAGAATAGAAAGCCGAGTATGGGCAAGGGTAATAAACGAGCTATCAGGAACAATGCCGGAAAATGGCTCTTTTGGCGTATAAATGATGTCGGATTTATATACATCTGCGGGCGTGTTTTCGTTTCCATATATTACAGATTTGCCAGCGCCCCTGAAAAATGCAATTCCTTCATCATCCGGACCCCGATGACGCATGGCCATGGTCATAAGCCGAATATTTTGAAGGGGAATCCCGGAATCGTTAAATGTAAATATGCCTGCTATTCCACACATGAATTC
>MAXL01000433.1 GCA_001751005.1 Desulfobacterales bacterium S5133MH16 | reverse complement strand
TCAACTAACTCAAATAGCAGCCGTTTCCATAACAGGCTGTTTTTAAAAGTTATTTCTGGTTACAGTGCCGCGAAGCGGCATAACTTAGCTTTTTACGAAAACATCATTTTTCATTCTTACCTAAAATCTGCGATTGTTGATTTGGCCGCATTTTCAAAGCGCAGGGTGTGCAGCCGTAGTATACTACTGCAAACGCCCTGCAACACAAAAAATTTGTATGCAGATTTTAGGTGAAAGGATTATTGACTATAATCGTCTCATCCCTGCCCGGGCCCACAGATACAATATTAATAGGGGTTTCGGTAAGCTCTTCAATCCTCCTCAGGTAGTTTTTGGCATTCCGGGGCAGATCCTCTATTTTTCGGACACCCGATATATCTTCCGACCATCCCGGCAGGGTTTCCAATACCGGCTTACAGGCCCCAAGGATCTTTATACTTGCCGGAAAATCATGGATATTTTCGCCGTTATATTCATAGGCGGTGCAGATTTTAAGGGATTCCAGCTCTCCCAATACATCCAATTTGGTTATGGCAAGACCGGTAAGGCCGTTCAGGCGTGCAGAATTTTTCAGTAAAACCGAATCAAGCCATCCGCACCGGCGCTTTCGCCCGGTTGTGGCACCGAATTCCGCGCCTTTTTTTTGAATCGCGTCACCGATTTCATCAAAAAGCTCTGTAGGGAAGGGCCCCTCTCCCACACGGGTTGTATAAGCCTTTACGATGCCGACAACACCGGTGATTTCTTTTGGGCCTATACCTGCTCCGCAGCAGGCATTCCCGGATATGGTGTTTGAAGAGGTAACATAAGGATAGGTGCCGTGATCAATATCAAGATGCGTGCCCTGGGCGCCCTCAAAAAGGATCTGCTTGTTTGCCTTGATGGCCTGGTTCATCACAATAGAGATGTTGACAACATGAGGGGCGAGCCGTTCGGCATATCCCTTATACGGATCGATAATACTTTCAGGATCTACGGTTTCAGAAGAAAGGTAATGTTTCAGGTAGAAATTCTTTTCTTCCAGGATCGTTCTTATCTTTTCGGCAAACTCCTCGAAATCAATCAGGTCCACAAAACGGATTCCCCTGCGGCAGGCCTTGTCTTCGTAACAGGGACCGATTCCACGTCCGGTGGTTCCTATTTTTTTGTCGCCTTTTTTCTTTTCACGGGCAAGATCTATCTGTTTATGATAGGGCATGATAATATGGGCTTTTTCGCTGATTTTAAGGTTATCCGAACCCACGTCTATGCCCTTCTTTTTCAGATTGTCGAGCTCTTGGATCAGAACTTCAGGGTCAACCACCATCCCATTTCCGATAAGGCAGGTTTTTTTCTGCAAAATCCCGGAAGGCACCAGATGACTGATAAACTGTTCGCCGTTTACAACAATGGTATGGCCGGCATTGTTTCCTCCCTGAAACCTCACAACAATATCGGAAAATTCCGACAGAAGATCGACGATTTTACCTTTGCCTTCATCACCCCATTGGGTTCCGACAATTACGATGTTGGCCACGTGTTACTCCTTTTTTGCCTGATTGTATAAGAATTTGTCTTTTTGGACACAGACCCGCCTGCCATTGCAAGGCACGAGCGGGCAGGTGAACACAGATTATCAAGATTTTAAAATTTATAAATAAACGTCAGCCCACTTTCCCATTTTCCCAAAACCCATTACTCCAGCATTGCAATTGGGCGAAGCCCCTGAATTCTAACATTATTATCTGTGTATATCTGCGAAAATCTGTGTCCTAATTTAATCTAAATGCGTTTTTCCCGAAAAAAATCTTGGATCAGTGTGCGGCACTCATCCTCACATATACCGGGTATGATTTCCGGCCGGTGATTCAATCTGGTATCATGGGCGATGTTGTATAAAGAACCGGCGGCCCCCCATTTTGGATCATGGGCACCGAAAACAACCCGTGATACTCTGGCGTGAACAATTGCCCCCATACACATAATGCACGGTTCGATAGTAACATACAGCGTTGTGCTCAACAACCGGTAATTCAGAATCTTTTGCGCAGCCTTGCGTAGTGTGATTATTTCAGCATGTGCCGTGGGATCCGCGAGGCTTATGGTCTGGTTGTGTGATGCAGAGAGAATGTTCCCTGATTCGGCAACAAGCACTGCACCTATCGGAACTTCCGACTTTTGTCCAGCTTTTTTAGCTTCATTCAACGCAAGTTTCATGAATTCTGTGTGTTTTTCGTTCATTATGTTTTATTTCGTCCATTGATCTTTCAAAGCCGATGACTGATAACGCTTAATCCATTTCAAAATCGATTAGGATTCAGGTTATCATTGACATATCTGTTTGTATAGCTTATTAATCGGTTAAATTCCAATATGCGCCCGTAGCTCAGCCTGGACAGAGCGCCGGACTACGAATCCGTAGGCCGCAAGTTCGAATCTTGCCGGGCGCACCAATAATGACAAGGGTTTACAGAGATAAAAGACTGTAAACCTTTTTTATTTGAGGATTTGTTAAATGGTATGTTCGTAGATGCTTG
>MAXL01000432.1 GCA_001751005.1 Desulfobacterales bacterium S5133MH16 | reverse complement strand
TCTTTCATGGATAACTCCTTTCTTTTCTGAATATTATTGCCTAAATTGTTATCTCGGTAATCTTTGATTAGATTTGAGGCTTTCCATACCTATTTTCCGACGCGTTTGGCCGTATCTTGTTTTGGATTTGCGGATCTTGAGGTTATTAATTATGCATAAAAAAACAATTTTGTAAATAAAAATATATAAAACCAATTGGTTGTGAATTTTCTTCATGTTTGTATGAAATTATTTACCACTTTCTCCTATGAAAATCATTTCATATTTTGATAGGTTTTTTCCTCTTATACAAAAAAGGTAGATAAAGTATGCGGCTGGTGTAGGAAAGAGGGGTGTCTGAAAAGGTCAATGATAAAAATCAATAACTTAATCTATAATGAGATACCAAAAGTTCAAATTTCGTGCCTAACTTTCAACTGCCAAAAATTGAAGGTTTATAACTGATATGGAACAAGGGATATTTGCCAATACATGAAATATTTTGTAATATTAATAGCTTGTGATACTATTTAGATATCGATTGACCTTGTTAAAAATTATTGGCTAACCCCGATGATCCCCCGATCCTATATATTGTGGTTTTCCCTTTCTCCTTATTCCGATTTTTCGTCCAACATATCTTGCCTGAAGCTGTACTCGCAAACTTACTGATCCTAATGTTTTCAACTCCTTCAAAATACTGCTCTTTATTGATGTAAATACATTTTCCCTTCTTATCATATTTTATTTTATCAACCCGCTTATCACCGGTTCCCTGAAATTTGGCGACAGAAGAATCAAGCTCGGAAGACTGCATCAGATGTAAGTCGGCAAGATGTTTGCCGTATACGGCCAATTCTTGAAAAAGTCGCTCATCCTTTGGATTGTCCATCTTTCTTGCTTTCGATTTCTTTGAGAGCGTTCTTGAAGAACTTCTCAACCTCCTTCGTTATGGTATCCGGGGACACATGTCGATAGTACTGTCTAATCACAAGACCGGGGTTTTGCTCACCTCCGAGAGTCAAATTGTAGTAATCGGAGTCCTTTGTCCTGATCACCATCTCATTGAAGTCTGAAAGCTTAGAATCGCAGTTGATGTTTTGCTGTCCAATATCCGGATTAAGGTAGATATCAAATTCCCGGAATTGGAAGTGAGGATTGTGATTGTACCTGTTGCAGTAGGTTTGACGATCACCTCTTGCCAAGATGTGATTCTTGATCAGGAGAAAGTACGTCGCGTTCAGGACTGCGTGTGTTCCATCCGCAACCTCAGCCACGGTGACCTGCACACGATTGCTTTCGGCAAGACACATGGATGCAAGTACCATGACAACTGCAAAGATCTTTGTAGCTTTCATAACCCCAGTCAAGGTTCATGCCATGGTTATCATTTTTTTAATAGCTAAATAGAAAATACCTTTAATTTAAGGGCGGTTTCTTTGAGCCTCTTATCGTTCGTCCATAGAGAAATCCCGGACAACTTAGCAGATGCCAAAAGGTGCACATCGACAAAACCAATTCCGATTCCACTCAAATGGTTCTGTTCGATGAAATACAGATATTCAGCGAGATCTATAGTTGGCGTTTCTGGAAGGGATTGTAACAGGCTCAGTATTTCATATCGATTTTTGATATTTCCGCAAGCTAACTCACCGATTACAAAAGGGTGACAAACAACCTCACCATTGAGCAACAATTCCTCAAGCTGGATGTCACCATTTCGAAGGTGATTAACCCATACAGAAGTATCAACCAGAACCATACTTTACCGGTCTACGTCTCGGTATAGGTCGCAGATCCTTTTCTGTTCCGCCCAGTTTTGCAAGCCGCTTGCCGCTTTCACGGGCGATCAATGCCTCTAAGCCAAGTCTGACCAGGGCTGTTTTTTCTTTGATTCCGGTTAAGCGAGATGCTTTTTCCAATACGTCGTCGTCTATGTTTAATGTTGTTCTCATATGCATCAATATGCACCTTTTATGCATATATGTCAATAAAAAATGATATTAGAGGGGCACACCTTAAATAAATGGATCGTTAGCATTCTTTTTTATAGCTTTAGGAGGTTTGCTCCATGAATTATTCTTAAAATAAAAACTGAATTGTCTATGATACGGTAAACTATCCGGTATTTTTTATAAATCAGGTGTCGATAGTTGGTACCGAAAAATTCATTTTCACGGATCAATGGATGGCGATTGGGGAAAGTCTCAAGCGAATAAACCTTTTCTTCTAACTCAAGGACAAAATTTATAGCGTTATTAAAACTGTCGGCTGCAATATAATAAAAAATACGTTCCAAATCATTTTGTGCTTGCCCGGTTAAATTAACCTGATATTTTTTTGTCACGTTTAAATTCCTTGAAGAAGGCTCTTGATTCTTTATAGCGATTGTTGCTTATATCTTCTTCCGCCGGTATAAGAAGTTTAAGCAAATTAAATGCATTTGTAATTTTTTCATATTCCTTTGCATCCATAAGCACGGCCTCGGCTTTTCCATTCACTGTAAGAACAACCGGGCGTTTTGTTTTATGAATTTGTTTCAGGACCGAGTTAGTGTTTCTCTTTAAATCGGTAATGGAACGTATATCCTCAGTTATACTTAATGTCATTTTATCACCTCATAATTATTCATTTCAGCATATTATTTAATGTTTTTAATATGCATTATTTAATGATAAAAATCAAGCTTATTTTGTGTTGGGGGGAGCAAGACGCACAAAGAGTGGGAAACCCGTTAAAATTTTAGGTTGTTAAGCGGTGTTGATCAACTGTTTACCAGTTTTTTGATTTCATCCAGCAGCGGCGGCTTTAATGTTCGCCATTTCGGCTGTATGGCCTTGTCCTCATGCCACGTAAATTCAACGGCATCAAATTTTTCCGAAATCACATGTTTGCCATCAACACCATATTTATTCTCCGGATAATATTCTATCCAGAGCATGCGGTTTGGATCGAGGTTAAACTCCTCTGCAACCTGGGTGACAACATGACTGGTGGCGCTCCTTACCGGCATTTTACTACCCGGAACATCTGAAACCACCACGATAATTGGTCTTAAATGCATCAAACTTTTTTTATCATCCTTTTTAAGATCATAGATCCGGAGCCGGCACTTACCGCTTCCGAGCATGAGTTTGCCGCCCCACCCGCTCCATGAAAATATATCAT
>MAXL01000431.1 GCA_001751005.1 Desulfobacterales bacterium S5133MH16 | reverse complement strand
GCCCGTGCCAGTGTAAGCACATTAACATGTCCTGCCCCGCCCTTCAATAGAACCTTTGCACATTCATTTACAGTTGCACCGGTGGTATAAACATCATCCACAAGCAGTATTCTTTTACCCGTGATTTTCGAATCATTGCTTATATTGAATGCATTCTTAATGTTTGCCAAACGTTCCTTGCGCCCTAACCCGGTTTGGGGTTCCGTCCATCTTGTTCTTGAAAGAACATTTAGGTCAACCGGTATATCCTGAAATCCCACATGCAAAAATTCTGCAATGCGTACCCAGTCCTTTACCAGAAGAAATGACGGGTTGAACCCCCGCATTCTCAGCTTTTTTACATGTAGCGGAACCGGCACGATCAGATCTATACTCATTTTATCCCAAAAACTTATAAACGCAGCAAAAAGAAGGGTCCCGAGAGGTCGTGCCAGTTGAATTTTCCCTTTATATTTAAAACAGTGTATTGCCGCCATCAGTGTGTATTTATAAATCCCTGTTGATCGTGCGATTTGGAATCTTTTTGGTGAATCGAGGCACTCTCCGCAGACGTGATCTTCCCCTTGCCTGCTTTTAAACACCATGCCGCATCTGGGACATTGGGGAGATTCAACCGGCAAGAATCCTGAAGTGCAGGTCGGACACAAAAAGGGGGCCATCAATTTCTCAAAGACTTTAGGGATATTGTCCGAATAATAATTACCGTGGGCGGAAATTAACACTGGTTTTTCAATAAATTCCTGCGCAATGTTTGAACGGTCCGCATCCATAGCCCCTGGTTCCAAATCGCATATTTTATGCTGTGCGGAATGAAAAAAAGATCCGCACACCAGACACCGCGTCGGAAAAAGGGCTTTTTTAAAGGCGCTGGCTATACGGATCAACATATTTAGGGGCAACGGTTTTATTATCATCAAGACAAATGTGACGGTCTCGTAAAAAGTCCGATTTAGACGGTTTCGTAAAAAGTTTAAATTCAAGGCGTGCAAATTTTGTAATCATGAGGCGTACTTTTCGTACGTTGAATGATTACAAAATGCAGCACAACGCAGAAGTTGGACTTTTTACGAGACCGTCAAATGTCGCTGTCTGAAAGCCTCATACATGGCAACCGCTCCTGCCACAGAGGCATTCAGGGAATTTACCGGCCCTGCCTGGGGAATGGACATCAAAAAATCGCAATGTTTTTTTACCAGGGGTCGCATCCCTTTTTCCTCCCCGCCAATAACAATTGCAACATGACCTGTCAAATCACTCAAAAAAATTGATTTGTCCGAGGCTTTTTCCATTCCGGCAATCCACCATCCTTTTTCCTTCAATGCCTTGATTGTGTTTACCATGTTTGTTACCCGTACAAGACGGATATGTTCCAGGGCTCCTGCCGATGTCTTGGACACTGCAGGTGTGGGAGAAACAGATCTGTCCTTTGGAATGATTATACCGTCAACGCCCACACAAAGTGCTGTTCTAATCAGAGCGCCCAAATTGTGAGGATCCATGACATTGTCGATCAGTAGCAGTAAATGGTTTGTATCATCCGGCCGGATACCGTTAATAATATCAGAAAGTCCGGATAACGGGAAACAACTTGTACTGGCTCCGATTCCCTGGTGTTGATCCGTTCCAGTCAGAGATTTTAATTGTGAAGGTTCCACCCACTCCACAGGAATTTTTTTCGCTTTAGAAAGTGTCAACATCCTTTCTAAACGTTCTGAGATCTTTTTTTTTACAATATAGACTTCAAAAAAATTTCTACGACCGGCTTTTAAGGCTTCAAGAACAGGATTGATTCCAAAAAGTATCTCTTTTTTCACGATTATCTTTCAGGGGATTATTTTCTTTTTATAATGATATTTCTCGATAATGGCTACAAGTTTTTCAATTGATACAGACAACTGATCATTAACGATAATATAACGGTACAGATCTTTTTGGGCCATCTCTTTTTCCGCAGTTAAAAGGCGTCTTTCAATTGTTGTCCTGCTTTCGGTTCTTCTCATTTCCAGGCGTTTTCTGAGCGTCTCAAGTGACGGGGGCATGATAAAAAACGTGATACTGTCGGGATAATTCCCAAGTATCTGGATGGTTCCCTGGACATCGATATCAAGGAGCATGTCACGCCCGGAAGCCAAACCCTTTTCCAGAAATTCAGCCGATGTACCATAATAATTGCCGTGGACCTCCGCCCATTCAGCCCAATAACCGCTTTCTATCCTTTCTTCAAAATCTTTTTTTTGGATAAAATAGTAATCGACACCGTCTTGTTCACTGTTGCGTGGAGATCTTGTTGTGTACGAAACCGAATAAAGAATATCCTTAAACCGGTTAACCACGGCTTTGGAAAGAGTTGTCTTGCCGCCCCCCGACGGCGCGGAAATGATAAAAAGATGACCCTGTCTACTATTTATCTCTTTGGAATTTGAACCGGATGGTCTGCTTTCATGTTCATTCATGATCGATTATTTCGAAGCCTTGAGTGTTGAATAGCGCTGGGATATTGTTTCGGCCTGTATGGCGGAAAGAACGATATGATTACTGTCCATAACAATGATAGAACGGGTTCTGCGGCCGTGCGTTGCATCTATCAAACGTTTTTCATCTTTGGCCTCATCTTTAAGACGTTTCATAGGAGCTGGATTGGGAGACACGATAGCAACAACCCGTTCAGCAACCACTGTATTTCCAAAACCGATATTCAAAAGATTCTGATCCATATTCCTCCCCTCACCCGGATAAACCGGAACCAAATTATTCTACATTCTGCAACTGCTCTCTTATTTTTTCAAGATCGGACTTTACCTCAATGATCATATGGGATACATTTGAATTGTTCGTCTTAGATCCCATGGTGTTGAATTCACGGTTAAGCTCCTGCATCAAAAAATTAAGTTTTCGGCCGGCAGGTTCTGCTGAATATATAATTGTTCGAAATTGTTTGATGTGGCTTGCAGCCCTTACAATCTCCTCTGAGATATCACTTCTATCAGCAAGAAAAGCCGCTTCCTGTGCTGTCCGATCAGGATCTATTTCTATAATCCCTTTTGTTAAAGCAGCGATACGGTCCTTAAGACGCTGCTGGTAATGAGATAAAAGGTCGCTCGATTCTTTCTGAATCTGGTCAACACGTTCTTCTATACCGTTAAGCCGGGCAGAAATATCTGATTCAAGAAAATTGCCTTCCTTTTTTCGCATGGCGATAAGGTTGTCTATAGCTTCATTAATACAATCTTCAAAAACAGGCCAGCAGGCTTCCATATCAAGACCCATCTCGGCAGGCTTGATAATAGCTCCCCCACTTACAAGAAGATCCATCGATATTTCGGAATTAATATTAAATTTATCTTTCAATTGGACAAGGCTGTCATAATATGCCCTGGCTTTGGGTGTATTTATTTCAAAGGCATATGCTTCATCGGAATCGTCCCTGACTTGCAGATTAACCTCTATGCGGCCTCTTGAAACCTTTCCGGCAATTAGAGTTTTTATCTTCTCCTCCAGCGCAAGATATCCATGGGGAATACGCAATGCAATATCAAGATACCTGCTGTTGTATGAACGGATCTCAATCTGAACCGTAAGTTTTTCTTGGGTCTTCTCCGATTTTGCATATGCTGTCATACTCTTTATCATTTTTTTCCGCCTTTAAAATCCTATGCCTGTTTCAAATCGATCACATATTTATTCCGTACCCGTTCAAGGTAATTCAACATGTTTTGCTGGGCATAATCCGGATATGTCCATGGTAATTTAATAAAGCGACCTTTGGTGTAAATCAGGGTTAAATCGGCATAAATCCGTTGCCCAATATAGATCCTGTGACTGTAATTCTTGCCGGTGGCAAGCACAAACCTTTCCCGAAGCAGATAACCCGGATCCAAATTGACCATTCTTTTGCTGTTTTTTGAGTACTCCAGCTCAAGATCGTTGGTGATTCGTTTTATCTCTGACAGGGCGCTCTGCTTGATCAGCCTTTCAAATGCAAGCATCCGTCTGAAAAGAGGCTGCCCCATCTCCGTCTCATAATATGTGGTAAAATTAAACAGCAACCATGAACTTACGATATCAACAGGACCAAATTTTTCTATAAGTGCTTTTACCACAGAAACAGCCAGGTTTTTTTCTTTAAGAAAAAAACCGATCACCAGCTTGGCAGGCTTTGGCGTTTGAGGTCGACTCATAATCATTAGACTAAACGTCCAAGGGCTTAGCCTCATCGATCAGCATAATCGGGATGTCATCCCGTATTTCATATAAAAGCTTACACGCATCACATATAAGCCCGTCTTTTGTATCATTTAAATATATGTCCCCTTTACATTTCGGACAGGCAAGAATATCCAGCAGTTCTTTGCTTATTGCCATGAATTTCCTCCTTTACTTTAAACTAAAATCTGCAGAATTTAGTTATAGTGTTTCCTTTATAAGGGATCGACGTAGAATTTTCAACTATTTTAACTGATATACACTTTTCTAATTAGTGTCCATCCATAAATCTATAATGGGCACAAATTAAGTTTCCAATGCAGAAATTAGCAATTTTTCGCAAGGTCAAGGAAATCAAGGAATTACGCGGAGGCGT
>MAXL01000430.1 GCA_001751005.1 Desulfobacterales bacterium S5133MH16 | reverse complement strand
GATCAAGGATGCTGATATCGTGGTGAATGCTGCTGCACTTAAACAGGTACCGGCATGCGAATATTTTCCAACACAAGCGATTTTAACCAACTGTATGGGTGCTTCGAATATCGTACGTGCTATTAGAGAAAACAGCTATCCGGTTGATACTGTTATGGCTATTAGTACGGACAAAGCGTGTAAGCCGATAAATGTTATGGGAATGACAAAATCCATCCAAGAGCGAATTTTTATTGCTGCCAATGTATTAAATCCAAATACGCGTTTCATATGTGTCCGGTACGGCAATGTTCTGGCTTCCCGGGGTTCTGTTATTCCTCTTTTTATTGATCAAATAATAAACGGCGGTCCGGTAACGGTAACTGTGCCTGAAATGACAAGATTTCTTCTCAGTTTGGACCAGGCCGTAGACACAGTATTTGAAGCTTTGAAAAATGCGGAACCTGGCGAGACATATGTTCCGGTTGTTCCTTCCGCAACGGTCATGAATATTGCAAAAGCACTTATTGGCGATCGACCTATCGATATTGAAGTGACCGGAATTCGGCCGGGGGAGAAAATGCATGAGATTCTGGTTTCCGAAGAGGAAGCCAACCATTGCATCCAACGCGCTGAATACTACGCCATTCTTTCAATGCTACCTGAGCTCAGTAACAATAAAAAGAAAGAACCAAATGCTCTGACAAAAGAATACAGTTCGGCGGATTCAGTCCTTGATCTTAAAGGCACAATTGAACTTCTGAAGAAGCATCGCCTTATGATAGAGGACGTTATACTGTCGAATAGCGGTGAGTTGCTCCGGTAAGGATGAAATTATGACAATCAAACTAATGACCATTGTAGGGACCCGCCCTGAGATTATTAAATTATGCAGGGTTATCCATGAACTGGACCAACATGCCGATCATACGCTAGTTCATTCCGGACAAAATTATGACTACGAACTTAATGAGGTGTTCTTTGAACAGTTGGGGATTCGGAAACCCGATTACTTTCTTAATGCTGTCGGCGATACAGTTGCACAAACCATTGGGAACATTATAGCCAGATCCGATGAAGTAATGGTCAAGATAAAACCGCATGCTTTGCTGTTACTCGGTGATACAAACAGCTGTCTTTCTGCAATATCCGCTAAGCGCCGGAAGATTCCGATATTTCACATGGAGGCGGGCAACCGCTGTTTTGATCAGCGAGTGCCTGAAGAAATCAACCGTAAAATTGTGGATCATATCAGCGATATCAATATGACATATACCGAACACGCACGCCGATATCTTTTGAATGAAGGTATAAGGCCGGAAACGATCATTAAAACGGGTTCCCCCATGAAGGAAGTAATAAAGTATTACATGCCTAAAATCAAAGATTCGGATGTTCTAAGACGTTTACAACTTGAGCCGCATGGATATTTTGTTGTCAGTACTCACCGAGAAGAAAATGTTGACAGCGAAGAGAACTTTATGGATCTTCTCGATTCGCTCAATCGGATAGCGGATGCCTACGATATGCCGATCATATTTTCGACCCATCCCCGCACTCGAAAAAGGCTGGAAAATCAGAAAAAGATTAAACTTGATAAGACAATCCGTTTTTTAAAGCCGTTAGGCTTTTTGGATTATGTCAAACTCCAGATGAACGCTTTTTGCGTTGTTTCAGACAGTGGCACGATTACGGAAGAATCTTCTATCCTCGATTTTCCCGCCGTAACCGTCCGTCAGGCCCACGAGCGCCCGGAGGGAATGGATGAGGGAACGCTAATCATGTGCGGTTTAAAAGCTGATAGGGTCATCGAATCTATTGATGCTGTCACAAAACATTTTTCCAAAAATCCCCGCCAGTTTAAGATGGTCCGTGACTATGATACGGACAATGTATCGAAAAAGGTGTTGCGAATTATCTTGAGCTACACAGATTATGTTAATCGAACGGTCTGGCACAAAGTCTGATGGGACACAGATAATCACAGATTTCCAAGATAAAAAACAAACAAGCACACTCATTAACATCTACAAATAAAAGGAATGAAAAGGGTACTTGTCACAGGCGCCAATGGTTTTATCGGAACGAACCTATGCAAAAAACTGATGGGTGAAAATTTCCGCGTTCTGGGTGCTGTTCGTTCCGGAAAGGCGGCACTTTTGCCTGAAGGGGTGGAGGCGACACATATTGAATCCATTGATGGAGATACCGACTGGAAAAATACTCTTGAAGGTGTTAATACGGTCGTGCATTTAGCGGCCCGTGTGCATGTCATGAAAGATTCCGCATCGGATCCTTTTTCCGAATGCCGCAAAGTTAATGTAATGGGATCAGAGCGCCTGGCGCTGGCAGCAGTCCAATACGGTGTGAAGCGATTCATTTTCATAAGCAGTGTCAAGGTGAACGGTGAAGAAAACGTCAGAGCCTATAAAGAAAGTGACGCGCCGGCCCCCAGGGACTCATACGGCATCAGTAAGATGCAAGCGGAGAAGCGGATAAAAGAAATAACCGCAGACTCTGATATGGATTTTGTAATTTTACGGCCGCCTTTGGTTTTCGGGCCCGGTGTAAAAGCAAATTTTCTAAAGTTGATAAAAACAGTCGACAAGGGAACACCTCTGCCTCTGGCAAGCGTTCAAAATCGCCGCAGCTTGATATATATTGAAAATTTGACACATGCGATAATCACATGTATTCAACATCCCAACGCTGGCGATCAGACTTACTTCGTAAGCGACGATGAAGACGTATCCACCTCGGAGCTTATCCAGAAGATAGCTTCAGCCCTTAACAAATCGGCACGACTTTTCCCTTTCCCACAATTGTTGCTGTTTATTCTGGGAAGACTTATCGGAAAGGGACCAGCTGTTGATAGGCTGATCGGCTCGTTGACAGTTGATATTTCCAAAATAAAGCAGGGACTTGGGTGGAAGCCGCCTTTCACGATGGAGCAAGGATTGAGAGAAACAGCTAAATGGCACCTCAATTGAGTAAAACTCAATTAGGTGTTATTCGTTATTGGTTAGCTGAAAATAGCCACCCCGGTTAAATGGTCTTCG
>MAXL01000429.1 GCA_001751005.1 Desulfobacterales bacterium S5133MH16 | reverse complement strand
CCTTAATTTTTTGTGAGGGAATTTTTTCATGTTTTATGAAGCTATATTTCAGCCGTTGAAAAGGATGAATTACACCACCGAGGCAAAAAGACTCGCAGTTAAGAAAATTGCCGTACAAGATGGACCTTTCAAGGGGCAAAATGGTTTTTATATTAAAAACTCCACAGTAGGTTGGATTCCTCAATACGATCTAATAAACTTCCTGACTTTGAAAAACTTATTAAAGCAGAGAATCTGAATTTTAATAATAAATAAATCCTATTACTATACAGATTACAAATCCCAAAAAGATTACTATATTCCTAATCAATTTAAATCACCTTGAAACACTTCAGACTTGTGTGCCAGTATCCCAAATTATGTGCCATTACATCATACAATTATGGTTATCAAGTCAAGCAAATCTGATTTTTGATACTGGCTACAGTCTGAGTCTTTTCCTTCTCTCTTTGTGAGCAAGTTCTAATTTTTCTATTATGGCATCGGTTACAAAATCCTGAATAGTCATTTCGTTTTCATCACAGAAAATCTTAGCTCTTTTAATTAAACCTTTCGGCAGTCTGGCGTTAAGCATCTCAGTTTCGGTTTCCTCTGGGGTCGGTTTCTTTTTCAATTTACTTCTCTTAATTGCAATTGAAATTCAAAGGATCTGATCAATGATATCAAAGTTAAACTTCGATTCTGTGAGTCCGATATCGTAACCATTTAACAGATTTCAAAATCTAAATTACATCTACTCTATCTCTTTTTTTCTTCCTCCGGGAAATGTATGCCCGGAGAATGATAATCGATAGAGGAATGCCGATAAAAACAGTGTCATCAATCTTTTCAGGTGAAAAGTCAGGCATAAAAAAATAGACCAATCCCCCAAGAAGGAGGCTTCCACGAAGTGCCCTACCGTATCCCATAAAGGTAAAGACCCTGAAGAAGGTCATAAAGAGAAAGGCCCAAAAGAGAAATACTATGAAATCTGCTACGTACCGGTATCGGGCAGGAATCAAATCTGCTATAGACTTGAGCAAAGTTTCATAGAAAGAGGTTTCCTTTTTGGTGCGGATTTTTACGACTTCACCTATCGTCATTGTATCATCGATGTAAGTTCCACTTGGGATTAACAAATCGAGAGTAATGGCCGATCCCTTTTTGTGAAGGGCATCATTTGTTTGCCCGAACGGAAGCTGAAGGATATGCTTTACAAGCAGGAATCCAATAATGCAAAAGGAGGCTAAAAGGATTAAAAGTATACTCTGAGAGATCGATTTTTTCATGTACAAATTATATCATCAGCTTTGAATCATGTCCACAAAACCTTTCAAAACCGATTCTTGCACTTGGCTTTCTATTTTGAAATTTACACCAATAAAATACGGGGCGTTCGTGCAGAATATGCATAAATTCTTATTGAATATATACTTTTAATTTTATCATAATAAAATGTTTCTTATAATATATGGATAATTAATTCAAGCTATTAAAAGGTTTGTCAAGTGGATTCCTACGGCACGTGTTTGCCACCCTTATCCCTTAAAGCGCTTTGGCGTCACCACCTATGGAAAAGCCGGTTATTTGTCTTGCTCTGGTAATGCCTCCTTTACCCTTTTCCAGGTCTTGTCGGGATCGAAAATCTTCATTGCCTCTGCGATACGCTTGGTATCATTTCCAAAATTTTTTTCATAAATGATCCCCTCCTGGTTCACAATAAAGGTCATGACTCCGGAATTCCCGTATTCCGCGGGATATGCGACCAGGGCAAAGCCTAACAGCATCTTCCCTTTAACCACATAATCGTACCCGCCTCCTTGGCTATGTTTCCCCTGGCCCTTGAGGATTGTGAAATAATACCCGTGGAACGGCGAAAGGTTCGCATTGGCGTATCCTTCTTTTGCCGCCCGCGCAACAAGAGGCCCGAGAGGGCTCTGTTCTTCGCTTTTCTTGACATCCCAGTAGAGCCCGTCGCGTTTGCCTTGGGTGCTGATGAGCTTCTGGGCGAATTCGACCACTCCGCCGCCTCCGCAATCCTTGCTCGCGTATTCATGCTGTGCGTCGGTATAGGCATGAAGCACGTCCATAACATGCAGCTCATTTCTGCCTATTCTCCGGTTCAGAATCTCCTGTTTCCCTTCTTCTGCATCGAATACCCATATTGCGCCTGCCTTCACGATCGGGATCGGCAAGGACCAGTTGTCGTTGCCGATACAGAGCGTCACTTTGTCTGCTGACACTTTTTGAAGTATGTTCATCCGGTCATAGGCCTTGAGAAATTTTTCTCGTCCGGTCCTGTCTGCCACGTCATCACCGGAAAAGATCAGTTCCCTGCTCCCGGGACCCAGAATGGCGAGCATTTCTTCCATGTCATTTGCCCTGACTGCTGTAACGAGAAACTTCACCGCCTTTTCCGGCGAGGAAAAGCTACGATGCGGCATGCCTCGGGCATGCGAAGATGAAGCGGCCCAGAGCAAGAACAGGGTGCCGGAGATAAGGCAAGCCAGCACAGTCAACCAATGCTCCTCATTGTTCTTATATAATGCAATGCTATTCATTTTTCCTCCCTTGTTTATATAGCAATCCTCCTAAGACCTGAATTTTGCACGAGTCGGGTAAGAATTCACCACAGTCCTTTTGGTCTGCTATCTGCGGAATCCGCTACCTTGGCGCTCGCTGCCTTGACCGATACTCCGGGTGCCGCCGCCCCAGGGCTGTAAGTTGCCACCCTTATGTCTCGTGTCTCCCTCCTGACGGCTTTGGATCCCGCGTTCGCTTGCCCTGCGTTCAAAGCTTCCGTTGCCGACTCCATGGAAGGGGGGATTCCGGCCTTCAGGTATCTGAAGTTTTTTTCCCTGGGGCTTTGCTCCGGGCGCGCCGGCCCTTTCCCGGCGCTCTTCGGTGCGCTGAATCCTTTCACGCTCCCTTTTTACCTGGGGCACATCCGCTTTTTTCCGGCGTTCT
>MAXL01000428.1 GCA_001751005.1 Desulfobacterales bacterium S5133MH16 | reverse complement strand
TTGGAGAGTATGGTTTCCACGAATTTGCTGTGAAAGGGACATCTATACAGCATAAGTTTAACCTTTTCGCTGTAAAGCGGTTTAAAAAAGGGGAATCCCATTACATGATCCCAGTGGGCATGAGTAAAGATGAGATTATACTTATATTGCTTTTCATCCATTAACCTGTTACCGAGCCTCCGTATTCCGGTTCCGGCATCGATGATTATGATATCGTCACTTTTGGTTCTGATTTCAATGCAGGTCGTATCCCCTCCGTATTTAATATAATCTGTCCCTGAAACAGGAATGGAGCCTCTCGACCCCCAACATTTGATAAACATAATAACCCTTAAAGCAAATTAATTGGGAATTTCAACCTGTTATTCCTAAAAAAGTATGCCAGATGCCGTCACGTTCCCATTTTTTTACGATTCGGACTCGGTTTTGAGATAGTTCGTAAAGCAAATCCCTTGCCTGACTGCGCAACAGGCCGGACAGAATAAACCACTTATTATTAAAAAACCCAGGCGAAACTATGAGATGTTTCATAACATCATACTGTATGTTTGCTATCACAAGATCTGAAGGTGAGTCAATAAAATCCTCGGCACGCCCCTGAACAATTATAATCTGATCTTGCAACTTGTTTAAACGAACATTTCTCAATGCCGTACTTGCAGCTAAAAAATTAAAATCCACTGCAAGTATATTTTTGCACCCCAGCCGGGATGCGGCCAGAGCAAGGAGTCCGGTTCCTGTTCCGAGATCGAGAACCGACTCGATCTTTTCCCGGCTAAATACCAGTTCAAGGGCTTTAAGGCAGTCTTGTGTTGTGGTATGGGTTCCGGCGCCGAATACAACCCCTGGATCCAGAATGATGGACAGTTGGTTACGGCATGAGTTCATTTTTTTGCATTGCTTTTGCCAGGAGGGCACGATGCTGAACCGACCGACCTCAAAGGGAGTGATCTTACCTCCCTGCCATTGGTCGTACGTCATATAAAATTCGTCAACAAGGGTCAGTTCCGGGTGTGAGGTTAACATTTTTTCCACGTCACCACGGGAGGGTTTGGAGAAAAAAAGAAAAGAGAACTCATCTTCTTGCCAGTTGCCGATAAAATTTTTGCCGAATATTTTTTTGTCCGGCTTCAATCGGCCTTGAAGATAGTATATATAAAGATCTTTGTACGGGATGGCCCTATATTTTTCCTGATCTTTAATATTGTATCCTGTGCTTTTCATCTATTTGATGATTTTATCAAATATTTCGAATGCGGCTCTAACAGATTTATTTTCCTCAGGCAGCTCAATGGTCGGGCGTCCCTCTAAGTCATATTCGTATACCATATTATCTTCAGGTATGATTCCGGCAAGTTCCAGGCCGTTATCTTTAATGAGGTTCAGAACCGTATCGGACGGTGCTTCTTTCGCCTGATTGATAATAAGATAGCTCTTTGCGACACCGACGTTAAGGTCCTTTGCAAGATCATTAATCCTCATGGCCGCCTGAAGCCCGCGGCGGGATGTATCGGAAATCGTCAGAAGAATGTCCACATTGCTGGTGGTCAACCGGCTGATATGTTCCATTCCAGCTTCGTTATCCATGACGATATACGGATAATTTCCTACCAGCTTATCGAGAAAATTTATCAGAAGCGTGTTTGCCGCACAGTAGCACCCGGAGCCTTCGGGCTGACCCATAACAATAAGGTCGAAACCGTCGTCCTCGACAACAGCCTGCTGGAGCTTCATTGAAATAAAAATGTCTTTAGTCATTCCACCGGGCACGATCCCTTTTTTCATTTCTTCACGGGCGTTGCCCAGCGTGTCGGTCACTTTAAGGCCGAGGACTTCATTTAAGTTTACGTTACTGTCTGCATCCACTGCAAGGATCGGTGTTTTATCCATTTTTACCAGATATTTAATGAGCAGTCCGGCCACGGTGGTTTTCCCGGTGCCTCCTTTTCCTGCAAGAGCGATTGAAAACGGCATGTTATCTCATTTCCTTTCCAACATGATAAGTTAATTAATAAAGTTGACGGTCTCGTAAAAAGTCCAACTTCTGCGTTGTGCTGCATTTCGTAATCATTCAACGTACGATAAGTACGCCTCATGATTACAAAATTTACACGCCTTGAATTTGAACTTTTTACGAAACCGTCTAAATCGGACTTTTTACGAGTTTATCAAAGTTACTATCTCTACGAAGATAAATTAAGTCAGGTGAACGGATCAGTCAAGCACCTTTTATTTTTGTGGCGTTTGAAACCGTTGAACAGTTTGAAAAGATTCAAACTCCTTGCAATAGATCGGGGTGTATGCTAAATCTTATACGCTAACTTGGACAAGCCGGCCTCCGGCTCGTAAGCCTACGGCTCGGAGAGAACCAAAGAATATTGCAAAGAAAAAAGTTTTGCCATAAAAAGCACAAAATTTACAACTAAGGAACTATGGAGTATCCGGATGGATTTTGAGCTGACCAAATCACAAAAAGAGATTCAAAAAGCGGCAAGAGACTTTGCCAAGGGTGAGTTTGCCAAGGAACTCGCACTTGAGCTGGACAGAAAACACGAATTTCCGGAAAAAATATGGAAAAAAGCTGCTGAACTTGGTTTTATCGGCATTCACTTTCCGGAAGAATATTCCGGTCAGGGTCTTGGCGTTCTGGAGAACATCCTGGTTGCCGAGGAGTTTTGCAGCCGGGATTCCAGCATTGGCAGTGCGTTGATCCTCGCCGGTTTCGGGTCCGAATGCATTTTACGTTTTGGGAGCGATGAACTTAAAGAAAAATTTCTGCCGCCGGTGGCAGAGGGGGAAATGCTTTCTGCGGGTGCTTTCACAGAAGCCGATCACGGCTCTGATATTACCTTCATGAATACATCGGCGGAACAGGATGGGGAGGAGTGGGTTATAAACGGCTCGAAAATATTCATCACCAACGGCGAACTCGCCTCCTTTTTCTGTGTTCTCTGCCAGACCGATCTTGAGTGCAAACCGACTTACCGCGGCATGAGCCTTTTTCTTGTGGAGGCGGATCGAAAAGGAGTATCTGCTACGGATGTTGGGGATAAGATGGGTATTCATACGACGTCCACGGCTGAGATAACCTTTAAGGATGTCCGCATTCCGGCTTCAAATCTTATCGGGAAACAAGGAAAAGGATTTTATCATGTGCTGGAATTTTTTGATGAAAGCAGGATATTGATCGCGGCTCAGGCACTGGGAATAGCTCAAGGGGCTTTTGATCGCGCATTGGCATATGTAAAGCAGAGAGAACAGTTCGGCAAAAAAATTGCTCAATTCCAGGTGACACAGCATAAACTGGCGGACATGGCCACAAAAATTGAGCTTGCACGGCTTATTACTTACAAAGCTGCCTGGAACTTTGACCAGGGCCGCATCGATTCCAAGCTGACATCCATGGCCAAGATGTATGCGGCTCGGTCTGCCGTGGAAGTTGCGGACGAAGCCATCCAGCTTCTGGGAGGGTATGGATACATGGCAGAGTATGAAGTGGAGCGCTTTTACCGGGATGCCAAAATTACCGAGATTTATGAGGGTACAAAGGAGATTCAGAAAAACACCATTGCAAGTGCTGTTATCGGAAAGTTGAAATAGAAAATTTAAAAAAGCGTAACCGTTCAGAGGTCCAAAGGTTCAGGGGTTCAGGGTTCAAAGGTTCAGGGTTCAGGAAATAATAGTTAATAAACAACGGTTAATAATTAATAATTAACAATTGATTATTGAT
>MAXL01000427.1 GCA_001751005.1 Desulfobacterales bacterium S5133MH16 | reverse complement strand
TCTGCGATCTCTGCGTCTCAGCGGTGATCATAAATTATCCAATTATAATACGGTACCGTATTTAAGAATACATGTACTTAGTTATGAATTTCGTATTTTTTTGGCAAAAGATTTTCAGTTTCATTTCCGAACTTTAATTTGATTGAAGATTTTCAATGCCTTCTTTGTCCTTAACCCTGAACCTTTGAACCCTGATCTAATAATCAATAATCAATTGTTAATTATTAATTGTTAACCATCACGCGGCGTGAGCACCTGCGCTGCGCGTGATTATTAACCATTATTTTCTGAACCCTGAACCTTTGAACCCTGAACCCGTGAACGGCTACCCATGTCAAACACCATACGGACGTTTATAGCTATTGAGCTGCCGGAAAAAATAATTTACACTATCAGAAAGGTTCAGGAAGAAATAAAATCGTATGGGCTTAAGATCCGATGGGTCCGTCCGGAAAACATTCATCTTACCTTAAAATTTTTAGGCGACATCAAAGAAGCGGATACGGAAAAAGTGGCAAGGGCTGTTTCTGAATCGGTTACGGGCTATCCTCCCATATCGCTTGCGGTAAAAGGAATCGGTGTTTTTCCGGGTATAAAACGGCCCCGTGTGTTATGGTTGGGTATTTCAAAGCAGCTCGACCTGCTCACCGCACTGCAAAAAACACTGGATGAAAAATTAGAGGCAATCGGTTTCCCCAAAGAAAAGAGGCCCTTCAGAGGTCATCTTACCCTGGGAAGAATAAAGGCTAAAATCGATCCAAAAAGATTAAATGATGTATTGAAAGAATTTACTCAGTTTGAATCCGAACATTTTTTTGCCAAAAGGATCATTTTGTATAAAAGTGAACTCAAGCCCAAAGGGGCTGTTTATACGAAACTGGTGAATCAATTATTGATTGAAGATTGAAGATTGGGAAATGATCACTGATAAGGAGGATATCATGAGCATATCTCCGGACAAGGAAAAGGCGGTGGAAACCGCCATGGTGCAGATAGAACGACAGTTCGGCAAGGGAGCTATTATGAAGCTGGGGGGCAGTCCTATTGTCGATGTGCCGGTGATATCAACCGGCTCCCTTGCTCTGGATAAAGCACTGGGTGTTGGGGGACTCCCCAGAGGAAGGGTTATTGAGATTTTCGGTCCGGAAGCGTCCGGGAAAACCACCCTTGCACTTCACGCGGTTTCCGAGGCCCAGAAACAGGGGGGCATTGTGGCATTTGTTGATGCAGAGCATGCCCTGGATATTTCGTATGCCAAGAAACTCGGTGTGGATTGTGACGAACTTCTGGTGGCCCAGCCCGATACCGGGGAACAGGCTCTCGAAATTACGGATATGCTGGTCAGAAGCGGTGCAATAGATATTGTTGTGATAGACTCGGTTGCCGCATTGGTTCCAAGGGCGGAAATAGAAGGAGAGATGGGAGATTCCCACATGGGGCTTCAGGCCAGGCTCATGTCCCAGGCACTGAGAAAGCTGACCGGCACCATCAGCAAAACAATGACTTCGGTTATTTTCATTAACCAGATCCGTATGAAAATCGGTGTGGTATTCGGCAACCCTGAAACCACAACCGGAGGAAATGCACTGAAATTCTATTCGTCAGTCAGGCTCGATATCCGGCGGATCGGAGCGATCAAGGATGGGCAGGAAGTTGTAGGGAACCGGACCAGAGTGCGCGTTGTTAAAAACAAGATGGCTCCGCCGTTTACGGATGCTGAATTCGACATCATATACAGTCAAGGTATATCACAAGCCGGAGATCTTATCGATACCGGCGTGGCCGCCGGAGTCATCGATAAAAGCGGTTCCTGGTATTCATATGACGGGGAGAGGATCGGACAGGGACGCCAAAACGTAAAAATTTTTTTAGAAAATAATCCGGATATTTACAATTCAGCATTAATAAAAGTCAAGGAGGCTTTGGGTCTTTCAACAAATAAGCACGAAGAGGCTCGGGATGATTCATCATTAGAAAACCTCAAAGCCTAACATGGAGTGATTTATGACAGGAAACGAAATACGCAGGAAATTTCTTGATTATTTTGAAAAACATAATCACCAGATCGTAAGAAGCTCATCTCTTGTTCCTTCTGACGACCCTACTCTGCTATTTGTCAATGCAGGCATGGTCCAGTTTAAGCGCGCTTTTCTCGGCGAGGAAAAAAGAGGCTATGTAAGGGCGGCAACCTCCCAGAAATGCGTGCGGGCCGGAGGAAAGCATAACGATCTGGAAAATGTCGGATATACCGCAAGGCATCATACATTTTTTGAGATGCTGGGGAACTTTTCATTCGGGGATTATTTCAAGGAAAAAGCCATAGATTTCGGCTGGGATCTGTTGACCGACGGGTATGGACTGCCGGAAGACAAACTATGGGTTTCGATTTATCTTGATGACGATGAAGCCCATGAACTCTGGCACAAAAATATCGGTGTGCCGGAAAACCGGATTTTACGGTTCGGTGAAGAGGACAATTTCTGGGCCATGGGGGATACGGGTCCGTGCGGTCCCTGCAGTGAAATACATATCGACCGGGGAGAAGAATTCGGCTGCGGCAAGCCGGATTGCAAGGTGGGATGTAATTGTGATCGTTTCCTGGAGATATGGAATCTGGTTTTCATGCAGTTCGACCGGGATGTTTCCGGCAAGCTGATACCCCTTCCAAAACCGAGCATTGATACCGGGCTTGGGTTGGAAAGGCTGATTTCCATAATACAGGATGTGCCTACAAATTATGATATCGATCTGATTCTGCCGGTCATGAACAAGGTGGAGGATCTTTCTGAAAAGCGGATCGGAGAGTCCCGTGAAGCGGATGTGGCCATGAAAGTCATTGCCGATCACAGCAGGGCCGCAGCATTTTTAATTGGCGACGGGGTCCTTCCTTCCAATGAAGGCAGAGGATATGTGCTGCGCCGTATTATGCGAAGAGCGATCCGATACGGGCGCAATATCGGCCTGACGCGACCCTTTCTTCATGAAACCGCCCGTGTTGTTTTTGATATCATGAAACCCGAATATCCCGATCTTTCCGAGGCCGCGGCGTTTATCACTAATATTATTAAAAACGAAGAAATTCGGTTTTCAGAAACACTGGATCATGGGCTTAAGATTTTAAACGACGGTCTTGCCGATCTAAAGGCCAAAGGCCAAACCCGAGTGTCGGGCGATTTAATATTTAAGCTCTATGACACCTTTGGATTTCCCGTCGATATTGTCCAAGATGTGGTCAGAGATGAAGAATTGTCGCTTGATATGGAAGGATTTGACCGATATATGGCAGCGCAGCGTGAACGGTCGAGATCCGTGGCCGCATTTGCTGAAATCAGCAATGCTTATAAAAACCTTTCGGCTGCAGGCATAATGCCGGAGTTTGTGGGTTACGATAAGATATCCTGCGAGTCGAAAGTGCTTTTACTGGTAGAGGACGGCCGGGAGACTCAGGGGGCGTCCAGAGGTCAAATGGTTGAGGTGGTGGCGGAAATCACGCCGTTTTACGGTGAAGCCGGTGGGCAGGCAGGGGATACCGGAAAGATTACCGGTGATGATCTTGACATGGAAATCTCGGACACCATAAAGGATCCCACGGGGCTTATTATCCACAGGGGTAACATCGTTTCAGGAAGTGTTGAAAAAGGAGAGACCGTAACCCTTGCCGTTGATAAGTCTCGGCGTGATGCGACAAAATGCAATCACACGGCCACGCATATCCTTCATTTTGCCCTGCGAAAAATACTGGGCGATCACGTCAAACAGGCCGGTTCCCTGGTGGCGCCGGACAGACTCCGTTTTGATTTTACCCATTTTTCCCAAACCGATCCGGAAACTCTGGATAGAATTGAAACTCTGGTGAACGAAAAGATCCGTGAGAATATACCTGTTCGCATTGTTGAGATGGATGCGGAAGAAGCGTTCAAAACAGACGCCACAGCGCTCTTTGAAGAAAAGTACGGTGACCGTGTCAGGGTTGTTTCCATAAGCGATATCAGCAAGGAGCTTTGCGGGGGGACACATACGGATGTGACCGGCAACATCGGTTTTTTCAAAATTACCGGGGAATCGAGTGTGGCTTCGGGGATACGGCGTATTGAGGCGCTGACAGGTGCGGCCGCAGTCGAATATGTTCAAAAAGACTCAAAGATCATACATGACTCCGCCAGGTTGCTCAAAGAAAATCCTGAAGCTGTTCCCGAGAGAATCAAGAAAATGTTGTCTGTTCAGAAGTCGCTGGAAAAAGAGGTGGAACAATTAAAAGCAAAGATTGCGATGCGGTCGGCAGACTGGATCGAGGAAGATATTAAATCCGTCAACGATATAAAGGTGCTGGCTAAAAAGGTCACGGTTGGCAAGCCGGCTGAGCTGAGAGATCTGGCCGACAGGTTTAAAGAAAAGATAAAAACGGGCATCGTTGTCCTTGGCAGCTCGGTCGATTCCAAGGCGCTTTTGATCGTTGTGGTTACAAAAGATTTAACTGACCGATTTCATGCCGGGAAAATTGTTAAGGAGGTCGCATCCGTTGTGGGCGGCGGCGGCGGGGGCAGGCCGGATATGGCACAGGCCGGCGGAACCCGGCCGGAAAATCTGGATCAGGCTCTCGAAAAGGTTTATGAGGTGGTAAAAAATTATTTTTGAGTGAGCCCTTGAATGTGCCCAGTTAATGTGGGGTTGACATGTTGGGGCGAAATGTATATACATAATGTATAGACATTTTTGAAAGGAGCTAACATGAATACCGCAAAAATATTTAAGAGCGGCAATTCTCAGGCTGTACGCCTGCCCAAAGAGTTTCAGTTCGATGTGCCTGAGGTGGAGATTTTCCGCAGGGGTGATGAAATTGTTCTAAGGAAAAAACCTCGGAATTTAGCTCGGGTATTCGAGTTGTTATCCGAATTGTCGGACGATTTTATGGAAAACGGACGCAATCAGCCTTGCGTGCAGGAGAGGGAACCGTTTTGATCTTCATGTTGGATACCGACATTTGCATCTATATTATCAAGCGCAAACCAGCCAGTGTATTGAAACGGCTGGAGTCTTTGCAGCCCGGCCGGCTTGCCATGTCCGCGATCACCTTTGCGGAGTTGATGAACGGTGCAAAAAAAAGTCAACACGTAGAAGCGAATTTGGCAAGGTTAAATGCTTTAGGTGAACTGATTGAGATCCGCCCATTCGATAAACAAGCGGCCATATGCTATGGGGATGTTCGTTCCAGTCTTGAAAAAAGGGGAGAGATGATTGGCGGTAATGATTTGCTAATTGCAGCACATGCGTTGAGCCTTGGCTGGACATTGGTTACCAATAATGAGAGAGAGTTTGGACGGGTTGAGGGGTTGAAGGTGGAGAATTGGGTTAAAGAATGACCGCCAATGATCTAAATTGCTCTCACATTCCAATTTCAACCAACAAAACCCACCAAGTACTTTGCATTACATTTTTT
>MAXL01000426.1 GCA_001751005.1 Desulfobacterales bacterium S5133MH16 | reverse complement strand
GCCGTCAAAATTATTCCCCACCATTTGTTTTTCCCGTATAATTGGTGTCGGAGCTGTTGAGATCGCAGATATTCTGGCAAAGAAAATCGGTTATCGAGTCGTTGATCGACAAATATTGGAGCATATCACCAGCGAAATAAAACTGAGTAATATAACAACTGCTTCTTTTGATAGACGTTATCCGGGAAAAATAAGTGAGTATTTATCACGCCTTTTCAATGAAAAACCTTTTCCTGACAATGAATATAACAGACATCTGTTTGCTACAATGTTTGCTATTGCAGGTTTAGGGCCTACGATTTTTATCGGTTGGGGAACACATCTTGTGTTGCCTCGTGAGCGGGTGATGGCTGTCAGATTGGTTTGTTCAAAAGAATTTCGGACCAAACGTTGGGCCACGATACTCAAAGTTGGCGAGCAAGAAATCCAAAGGAAGTTGGAAGACTTTAATATAAAACAAAGTTATTTTTATAAAGAAATATATAATCTTGAGAAAGCTTCAACCCAGGAATTCGATTTGGTAATCAATTGTGATTACGTCAAAGACCCGGAATGGGTTGCTGATATTGTCTTTTCATCTTTTAAGAAAAAATTTCCCTCAGAGATCCAGTAACCATTGGCTCCGCCGGGAGAAAAACTCAGGGAAACCAATCCCATGCTCGGAATGCGGGGTCTGCGGAGAACACGACGGCGACCCCGAGTCCATCCGAATTTGTCATCAGCTTGCTAAAACCTTAACTCATACCTAAAATTTAACACGTATTTTTCTTCTTGCTAAAAACGCGAATCAACCTATCCGTATCCGTTTCTGTGTGTATTTTTGCGGTTAAGCTGTCTTCCCATGGTAATAAAACTTCAGGATCGGTCACCACAACCACCG
This sequence comes from Desulfobacterales bacterium S5133MH16, assembly GCA_001751005.1. Lineage (GTDB taxonomy): Bacteria > Desulfobacterota > Desulfobacteria > Desulfobacterales > UBA11574 > S5133MH16. The sequence goes on along the minus strand of MAXL01000426.1, from coordinate 4,722 downwards.
CACATTTGGACCGGAAGCTGACACGTTCCACCACACTCCCCGCATACCATTTTCCGGCCTTTTCTTTGGTATGGGATCCCATGGCAATGAGATGCGCATCTTTTTTTTCGGCATATTTTAATATTTCCAGATGGGGCAATGCGCCTCCCCGAATACTATATTCATGATCTGTCCCTTCGAGGAAGTCATGGCAAAACTCTTGGAGTCTTTTCTTCCCGGTGTCCGTATCTGCTTCATAATCAGCTTTAGAGTACTTGGGAAGCGGAGGAACAGGTATCATGTGAAATGGGAAAAGCTTTGAGCCGCACTCTTGACCTAATTTTACTGCAAAGCATAATGCACATTCACAGGATCTTGAAAAATCGATACCCACCAGAATTCTTTTAAATTCCAGCCGCTCCCTTTGGATTGACGGATTAACAATCATTACCGGACAATTCTCACGCATGATAACGCCTTCTACGGTACTCCCGATCTTTCCGACCGCTCTGACCACTCCTTTTTCCTCAGCCCTGGTGGAATGGGGGCCTAATACAATCAGGTCTGTACTAATTTGCCTTGCCCATCTCAAAATCTCCTCCCAGGGAAAGCCGGGAGTTACTCTGACCTCATAATTTCCGTAAGGTTTCAAAACTTCAGCATAGACTTTATTTATCTCTTCGGTCACCGCTTCTTCGTACGCTGCTCCGGTTACAATCTCCTCTCCGGTCTTAAAATGCTTTATTAAATGCCGATTATCCGAGGATGCGGATTCCAGCACATGAATGATGTGCAACTTTGCATTGTTTTGTTCAGCAATTCGGGCGGCCGTCAAAACCGGTGCGTCACAAACGGTTACCCTGTCACTTGCTGCTAAGACGTTAGTGAACATTTTCCTCCCCTTTTCTGATCGTCCGGTGTTTCACGCCGGGTGTTCTTCCTTTAAACGGGCTGTTCTTTACAATGCGGGATGAGCTTCCCGCCCGAACATTCTCTCTGTCCGATATCATATTAGCCTGCGACAGTATCTTCCGTATGCTCTCTTGCAAAGGTTTTTCGGTATCTATAGAGATGTGTATCTCATCAGGGATCTCATTCAACGGCTCAAACCGATTTTTAAATTGTTCAAAGTGCCGAAGACGGGCATCGGAGATGGAAGTTCCTGTCCGGCGCTTCATGAGACGTGCTTTAGATAAATTTACCGGTGATAAACATTCCACAAAGACAATATTCGCATCCGTGTCGCCGGCCAGGCGTAAGGCCTCGCCACGTTGATGCGTATTACTGAAGGTTGCATCTAATATTACTGAATCACCTTTTTCGATTTCCTCCTGGGCAAGTAACAGGAGCTTGCCATAGGTAAGAGAACTGGCCCCTTTGGAATAAATGCCTTTTTCAAACGGTACATCCATAAAGTCATGGGGTTTCAGGCCGAACAATTCTTTTCGGACCAAATCCGAACAAAAGACCTTGATGTCAAGAATTCTGGATAATTCATTAGAAATTGTACTTTTCCCCGATGCAGGCATGCCGCAGACAACCCAGAGTGTCGGTCGGGTGAACTGTAAGGCATATCCATAGGCAAGGTCCATGTATCGGTCAATCTCTCTGCGAATACGTGATCTTCCCCAATCCCCAATATTTGAATTTTCCAGGCGCAAACAATTCACCTTGGTACGGATAAGCGCTCGATAGCACTTGTAGAAATCAATCAAAACAAACATATCGGAGTCATTTGCATATTGGGCAAAGAAATTAATCAGATGTTCCGCCATCTCCGGAAAACCTTCGAAATCCAGGTCCATGGCCAGAAAAGCCAGATCAGATGCGATATCCGAGTACCGGTAACGTTCATTAAATTCAATACAATCAATGATCTGAATCCCATCATCAAAATAGATATGCCCGGACCTTAAATCACCGTGACAATCGCAAATTTTTCCATTTTCTGTCCGATGCTGAAAAAGGGGCTGCCTTCTGATCAAATATGAGCGTGTTGCTGCACGTATAACTTGAAATATCCGATCGTTCAACATCTCTCCTGCAAATCTTTCCATTTGCCCGAAGTTTTCTTCGCAGTTGGCGCGTATTGTTTCCCATGAACCAAAACCAGTGATTTTTCCACCCGTGGCGGAACATTGGTAAAAATCGGCAAGCATTCGGGCCAACTGCTCAATTGCCGTATAATGAACTTTTCCGTCTTTAAGCATCCGAATCAGTGAACAATCTTCGGGTAGCTGGCGCATTTTCACCGCATATTCAACAGGTTTTCCCGGTCCGGAAAGATAATATCGACCTTCTTTACAGGTTATGGCAACTACCCCTAAATAGATATTATGTGACAGGCGACGATTTAGAGTCGTTTCCTGATGACAATAATAGTTGCGTTTTGCCAATGTGGTATAATCCAGAAATTCCAGATTAACCGATTTCTTAATTTTATAGACATAGGTGCCGGTCAGGAAAACTTTGGAAATGTGTGTTTCACGTTGCTCTATCTTGGAAACAGGATGAGGATAAAAATCGGATGCTTCCATGAAATGAAAAATTTTTTCTTGATGATCCATTTTTGACGGTCTCGTAAAAAGTCAGATTTTGATGGCAAAGTAAAAAGCTCCAAATTCAAGGCGCGCAAATTTCGAGGAGTGAGACGTACATATAGTACGTCGCAGTGACGAGGAATGCAGCGCAACGCAGAAGTTGGACTTTTTACGAAGCCATCATTTTTATTTGCCGCCAAATCCGCTTATCGCGTTATGCAATATGGATTTTTGCTTTCATGTTACATATCCATAATCTAAATAGAGCAAAACACATGCCAGGATAGGGCTTATGAAATAACCGGTCTAGTCGTCTCTCCGTGAACGAATGAGAAGCAGGGGGCGGTCTATACGTTGCAACACCCCGGCCGCAACGCTTCCATAAAATGCCCTGAGCAAACCGCCGTGGCCGTGACTGGCCATGGCCACTAGCTTTGCATTTTCGTGTTCGGCAGCATTGATAATCGCTTTCACGACCGGACCATGGCCGATGAGAGTTTGAGCCTCGATACCCTTTGCACGAAATTTTTCTTGAAGAGAAGCAAGATAAGACTCTGCATCTTTCTTCTGCTTATCGGATTTTTCTAAGTACTTTGACATATCAATCACTTCATCATATTCCAGCATAAGCGACGGTTCCGCAACTATAAAGAAAATTACTTTAGCGTTTAAAGATAGTGCGAGGTTTTCCACATGAGGCAATATGGCCTCAGCTCTTTTCGAGCCGTCCAATGGAACCAATATCGTTTTATACATGTTTTTCTCCTGTATATATTAAAATAATATCATAGGGGTTCAGAGGTTCACGGTTCAATGGCATAGTTTTTAACGAAATGTCTAGATCTGTACTTGTATTATGTCCAAAAATTGATGATGTATTTTAATGATAGAAGAAGAATTGCAATTCCCAATATAAATTTTATTGCTCTGGCGGGAAAATATTTTTGTAATCTGGCACCGCAGTACATCCCAAAAAAACCGCCGGCACCAAAGAGCGCACCCAGCATCCAATCAGGAGCGATTGCCAGACCGGTATCGGCGTATATTGGAGCAATTACGGTATAAAAAGTAACACCGGCAATGGATGTTAAAAATGTTCCCAGCAATGCAGCGCCGGCAATAGTATAAACCGGCAGTCCGAAAATTGCCATCAAAAAAGGTGCAATAATTGCCCCTCCGCCGATGCCGTATGTGCCGCCGATTATCCCCACAATAAAAGTCATCGTAAAAAGAATGGTGGTGTTAAATGAAAAGGTTTCACCGTAAAACTCATAGGTGTAGTTTGTAAGAGAAAATCTGACGGTTCTCACTGCCGCTTTTCTTTCTAATCCTGTTTGTTTCCCGGAGCCGATTTGAGTTGACCTTTCCTTAAATTTTTCCTCAAGTTCCCTGGTTTTTTTCTTTTTTGAGCCGGCTTTCCCGGTCACGTCATAAAGCAGCCTGATAGCAATGTAAATCAAGACACAACCCACAAAAAATTTGAAGTTTTTCGGATTCGGAAGGTATTTAATTCTAAAAACAGCACCGATAAATACACCCGGTAATGTACCCGCGATGATAACCCAGGCCAGAGGCCACGCCATTCTTCCTTCCCTGATATATCGATAAACTCCGCTGGGTATGGCAACGATGTTGTAAACCAGATTTGTCGGACTAACCGCAGGGCTGGTAAACCCAAGGATGCTCATTTGAAAAGGAAGAAGTAAAAAGGCGCCGGATACACCTCCCATGGAGGTAAAAAAAGAAACAATAAATGCAACGATAAACGGAACTAAAGGAAAAACCTCAACACCGGATACCGGAAAAACCATAATTGCGCCCCTATTTATTCAGGAAGTTTTTATTATAACGCCTTATTTATCATCGGGATGGAGCGATTTAACAAAGCAAATTCCCCGACCTCTGAAATATAACCTTTAAATAAACTATGTAATGAACTGGCCTCAGCATTTTTCCAGGTTGTAAATCCAAGACACGGGTTGCCGGACCAAAAAGCATGGCTAATATGTTTCTCTTTTGACTTCACTGCGGTCTACCATGTAAAGAAGTGATGCTTTTTCTCTAAGCGAATCCTTGAGCTTATTGAGCTTGAAGCGGTCAATGCCGTACATGCGAATATACAACCGGCGAAATCCTTCGGGGGCCATATCGTAAGACGTCATGATACTCGCCATGCGCCCGCCGTATTTTCGAATTATGTCCT
>MAXL01000425.1 GCA_001751005.1 Desulfobacterales bacterium S5133MH16 | reverse complement strand
ATAGAGTATTGGTGATCGGTCTGGGCCAGGGTTAAGGAATTCTGTCAATTTTATAAAACCAGCGGAGCGGAGCGACACCATAACTTTAGGCACTTTAGATCACTTTAGACACTTTTGACTTGTACGGGTTTAACTAAAACAGCCCCTTTTAGGGGCAAACCAAAGCCTGGTCCGTTGCACCAGGATTCTTTACTTTATAATCATGTCCAAATATTCAGTCAGGGCACGGATATTCCGATTCAACGTGGTCCCTGATTTGTCTGAAATATACATGACACTGGCGCCCAGAATGCCAGAGAAAATCATCTCGGCAACCTGCTGTGTGTCAACGCCGTCTTTTAAATTTCCGGCATTATTTTCCTGATCCAGCAGCCGTTTCAACATGCCCTTGAACCTCAAAAACCCTTCGTTCATCTCTCGGGCCAAATGAGGGCGCTGGTCGTTTAATTCCACAGCCAGAGTAACAAAAATACAGCCGCCGGGGAAGTTTTCCGAATCCGCCAGGTAGCGGTCACGGTAATTTTCAAGAAGCTTTTTAATTTTTTCCACGGGCCGTTCCAGTTCCTTTAAGCCGTCAAGGTTTCTTTGCCGCCAAATTTTTCTCGCTTCGCTCAAAGCGGCAAAAAAGAGAGCCTCTTTGTTTTTAAAATGATTGTAAAGACCTCCTTTGGATGTTCCCACAGCTTCCAGAATGTCGGTAATCGACGTACTTAAAAACCCTTTTGTTGAAAACTGGCGAAGGGATTCGTGAACAATTTTCTCTTTCAATGTCATGGTGTTCGTACCTTATTTTTGAACGGAAAAACAGACAGACCGGTCGGTATGTTTTCTGATTTTTATACAGAATCTGATTTTGGATGTCAACATCATTTGATATTTCAGTAAAAAGTTAAAAGTTAAACGTGAAAAGTCTATATGTTGTGTAATATTACCTCTTAATGTACTAAATGTAGTCGTTTTACATTTCACGTTTCACTTTTTACGAATTCATCATCATTTAATACACCAGAACTTATTGAGAGATTACAAAATTGTCGGGTTGACAATTCCATACACAAAATATATCAGTATTACACCCTAAATGAGCGTAAACAAAACAGGAAAAACGCCGTGAAGATGACGTCTAAATTTATCATTTTATTCTATGCGGTTTTTATTTTTTTGGCGTATGAAAATCTTGTTTTTGCGAAACGTGTTTTCGTATTGCACCATGAGACCGGCATGGTAACCGAATATAGCCCCGTGGACTTACGACCTGAAAATCAAATAAAAATTTCGGGATATAACGGGTATCAGAGACATGAGGGACCGGCATATCAGTTTAGATCGCCAACCAAAGATCTTCTTGTCAATCAATCAGGGCACATTCTCTATTATGAAGATCGTGTCAAACATCGCCAAGTTGCCGGCCGAAAATTAAATGTCAGGCAGTTATGTTACTGGAACGGGAAAAAATGGTATCATGCTGAAGTATCCTACCCGGAGGGAATTTACCTCATATCCGCTCCGTTTCTGGATGAAAAAGAAGACGTTTTTTACTGGTATGTCAACGCAGGCATAGAAAGTTTAATGACTTCGAATTCTACACATCCATCTCTGTATATAAACAACGATTTTGAACTGTATCGCTTTTATTTTCGAGACACTCTGGTTCAGGAAAGAATTGTCAAACTTGTTTTTGATGAATGTTTATGCAGCACCGGGGCTTGTGAAGAAACCTGCCCCATTGGACGCATGCCTACTTTCAATAATATTATTCAACAGATCATTTCTGTTGAGCATTTTATATCGGGCCAACTTGGATCTAAAATTATCGGGACCACATATTATGTAAAACAGGGCAATAAATGGATCGAGAAAAGTAACGCTGAAATTCAGAACGAACTGTTTCTTAAGATTATCGAGGACGTGGGCTGTTGCGGATGGGAAAATGAAAGCAGTGATCGATTGCTTGCATACAACGGAAAACAAAAATTCATACTCTATGATGAATTCAGCCGTTTTAATAATCGGAATTATGATATTAGCTTTTATGTTTTTAACGCAGAATTCTCTTTGGATAAAAAACGGGCTGCCTATACCATAAAACCGTGTTGCAAACCTTTTGATACGATTCGATTCTCTTCTGATGTATTCGATAAAAGTCGAGGAAAAGAGTATGTGAATTTGGAAGATCAAAAAAAGATTCAGTCGATTTTAGATACATTGCCTCTGGTAGAGGTCTCAACCATCGATGCATCTCCTGAAGTATCGGCAAGTATCAAAAATGCAGTACTTTCAGGCTGGATGGATAATGATCGATTGCTTCTGATCAAAAACAATAAATTGGCTGTGTTCAGGTTATCCAGTAAAGATGTTCAAGTGTTTTCGATTCCGGTTGAATCACCGCATCAGGTTTATTTACGATAAAAACTTAGGGGCTTTTCCCCAATCGGAATGGTGGAATATTGGGATAAGGGCGGAAATAAACCATTTTAATTGTAAAAAACTCCTTCAAACCCACCATTCCATCATTTCATCATTCGAATTGTGACCTGCCCGCTCGTGCCTTGCAATGGCAGGCGGGGCGAAGCGAACTAACTTGAGGTTATATTTCTTTGGAAAATATTGAAACAATGCCAAAACAAATTCGTGTTCTCTTGTTCGATTTGGGAGGTGTCCTCATTGAACTGAACGAGCTATCCACATTGTTACATTTGAATGGCGACGAAATGCCTGTCAACAAGCTTTGGTCGGATTGGCTCTCCTCTCCGGCTGCACGTGCGTTTGAAATGGGTATTTCCACCAAAGAGCAATTTGCGGACAAATACATTGAAGAAACGAATTTACCAATAAAACGCAATGAATTTCTCAACGCATTCACCCAACTGCCAAAAGGTCTGTACCCTGATGCCCATAGACTTATAGAACGTTGTCGAGACCGCTATTTCATCGCGTGTTTGAGCAACACAAATACGCTACACTGGCAGAGACTTATCCATGAAATGGGTATTGATGGGATGTTCGATCAACATTTTGCGTCACATTTGACCGGAAAACTTAAGCCGGATCGTGAATCTTTTGAGCATGTTCTTCAAAGCCTTAATTGTGATCCGTCAGCCATTCTTTTCTTAGATGATAACGAAATGAATGTTAAGGCTGCAAGATCCATTGGAATAATCGCATACCGCACCGAAGGCGTACAGGAAGCTGAAAAAACTTTAGAGAAAATCGGAATTTTAACGGTTTCGTAAAAAGTCGCAACACCGTCATGCCGGACTTGATCCGGCATCCAGAACTTATTGAAATTACTGGATTCCGGCTTTCGCCGGAATGACGATTCCAAGAGATTTTCGACT
>MAXL01000424.1 GCA_001751005.1 Desulfobacterales bacterium S5133MH16 | reverse complement strand
CCATTATTCCCTCCGGGGCGTAGGCCCTACGGGCCGGAGGCCAATTGGGGCGAAGCCCCTAAGTTCATCCCATGTATCATATAACTTTTACCATAATTCCTTATTTCTTGTAAAATATGAATTGATTTTTAATAACTTTTCCAATCATCAACATCTTTCCCAACGATCTAATTTAACGTCTCGGAATTTCTATAACTTAGTGGAAATATAGGATGTTTTTTGAGGCTTGAACAATTGCCTCAAACATGGAATAATGGAAGGGTGGAATATTGGAAGCTTGGTTTTTAAAAGGATATTATCCATTTTTGATTTTATCTTCAACACACATTTTATATTTTACCATTAACCCAACATTGCATTATCCCAGAACCCATTGTTCCATTATTCCATCATTCCATTATTCCCTCCGGGGCGTAGGCCCTCCAGGCCGGAGGCCAATTGGGGCGAAGCCCCTAACTTGTTGGACATATTGAGCAGTTAATGATATATTTAGTAACATCTCAATAAATTATATTAAAAAATCTATGCGTTTAAAAAAATGATTTGCCAGACATTGTTATGTATAATCCGTATCAGGCGCTGAATATATATTTCAAAGAAATGTTTACATTCTTCTCAAAGTCCTCTGTCCCGAAAAGCTTACCGCTGGAAACTTATTCGGTAGAGTTTCCCTTGGACAAACTGATTCCGGGTGTGGATAATATTCACCATGATGTTTACCTGAGTCCGTCTCTTTGCACATCAGCCAATAAAATAATACGCCGGCTTCTTGGTAAATATGCCGGTGTGGAAAAGCTTTTGGGCATAGATACAGCATCGAGCCCGGTCACGGAAAGAGATGACTTCAGACGTTTTTGCAAAGATGTGTTGAAAGAAGCAATTAATAAAGCAAAATCAGACTCCGAGACCCAAATCGACCTTCTGGCTCAGATCGCCATTGTAAAGATGTTAACAGAAGAAATTCAACATCAGTTTAAAGCATTGATAGATTATCTTAACAATTATGCTCGAAAACTAAACGCTGTTGCTCAAAAATATGAAATATCAAGAAACCTGAGTCTTAGTAAATACATAGAGATTAAAGAAAAACTGTCTGATATCCAACAGAAGAAGAAATGGATTTTGCTTAATGTGGGGCAAGAACTTTTCGGGTATCTGCTTGACATTCAGCGTAAAGACTTGAAAGAAATGCGTGAAGCAATTTTCGATTTCGAATTAAATCTTCCGGATGATGTCTTTTCCAACCCCATACTCCATGTAGAAAATTCCTTTGATGATTTTTTTATGATAGATGAATACATATTGCTGGGCCATCGTTTTGAAGATCCGGATAATTATAATAGGTCATTATTTTTAATAAGAGGTCTTTTAAGAGATATTATCTTGAAAATTTTCTTGAAAAATTTGTCTGCTTCGGAACCTACAAAACAAAGTACAAAAATTTTCAACCAAAAAATTGAAAAAACAGAAAAATATGATCCCAATACCCGCTATCAGGAAATAGATGTCTGGTTAAAACGCATTGAGAACATTGATATTCTGTTCAACAGTTTTCAATCAAAGGAGCGCTATAAAATCCTAAAAACACGAAATGGAACTAAAAAGGAGCTGAGCAACTTAAAGAAGCAGGCAAAACAACAAGACAAATTTTTAAACTATATTTACAGAAAATTTAAGAAGGCAGGCCTTATCAAAAGAATCACAGCTGCTTATGAAATGCAGCCGGTTTATCTTGACTACTGCCCTCCGCTGGCACCCCACCAGGTTTTACAATTTCTGACCAAGCCGAGACAAAGAAGGGCAATTGTAAGGCAGTTTAATCGATTAAAAGGATTTTATGATAAATCGTTTTCCCTGGCGCCTCTGAAAAAGAAAATAACGCATCTGAAACAAATTACCACACAGGATAAAAAAAAGCATTTAATACGATTTCTCAGCGGTTTTGCCCGTTATCACAGAGATTTTCAAAATTTTACGATGCTTAAACACGCCATGGATTCTATGAAGCTGGTTACGGAAAAAAAGATTATCGATCTGTCTCGCGAAAATCGTCTCCTTTATGAGTTTTTACTGCCCAACGAACAGGTACACGAAGCAAAGCCGATCATTAATCATGTGATCATCAAGGCAGATCTGCGCAACTCCACGGATATTACCTTCCAGATGAAGAAAAGAGGATTGAACCCCGCATCATTTTTCAGCCTTAATTTTTTTGTTCCCATAACCGGAATCTTACGTAAATACGCTGCCGAAAAGCTGTTTATTGAGGGTGATGCCATTATCCTGTCGATAATCGAGCACAAAGATACGCCCAAAGGACATTACTGCGTTGCCCGTGCCTGCGGACTTGCGGTCAAAATGCTTCATATCGTGCAGCGATATAATGAGCATGGCATACAACACAACCTCCCGATACTCGAACTGGGAATCGGCATCTGTTATAATGACAGTTCTCCGACTTTTCTTTTTGATGAAGACCGTCGAATTATGATCTCACCGGCCATTAATACTGCTGACCGGATGTCGAAATGCGCAAAACCATTTCATAAACCGACATTCAATAATAAAAGACCGTTTAACCTCTACGTCTATAAATCCGCATCAGAAAAAGAT
>MAXL01000423.1 GCA_001751005.1 Desulfobacterales bacterium S5133MH16 | reverse complement strand
GTGGATGAAGCCTATCGCGCTGTGGACTGGATGACGGTGTTTCTCCTGGCAGGATTGATTCCCCTTGGCATGGCTTTTGAAAAGACCGGAACCGCCGCGTTTATTGCAAAATTCGTTCTTGGAATGCTCGGCCATCCCTCTCCCATTGTGTTGCTCGGTGCGGTGGGTGTGATGACCTCTTTTTTCACCCTGGTGGTTTCCAATGTGGGCGCTACAGTTTTGCTGGTTCCACTGTGTATGAACATGGCGGTCATGGCCGGCGGTGACCCTAGAATGGCCGCGCTGGTTGTTGGGTTGTCTGCTTCCAACACTTTTGTGCTGCCCACACACCAGGTCAATGCGCTCATCATGAGGCCCGGGGGGTATCGAACGGTGGACTATGCCAAGGCTGGAGCAGTGATGACTGCCATCTTTTTAGCAGTGGAATTGACCATTCTCTATTTCTTTTACGGAATTCAATAACCATAGTCCTTGACCAGGCAATACGAAGAAAGTAAAATTAAATAATTATGAAAATCAGTATTAGAAAAAAGATATTTCTTGCTTTTGCCATGTTTTTGGTAATTAGCGGGTTAATTTGGCTGCAAAGTTATCGCAGTCAGTATATTCTCAATCAAAAGATTCAGATTATCGAAAGAAAGTATGAACTCTTTAATGCTATCCTGGAAGCCCGCCGATACGAGAAAAACTATTTCTTAACATTTGATAGAAAAAATATTGATCAGACCCTTACCTATGTAAATATAGCCGAGAACAGCCTTCGTAGCATCTTGACGAAATATGGAAAATATACACTGGCCAAAAATCTCGATGAAAGGATAACCGAACTTGAGGAGTATAAAGACTCTCTTGTAAACTTGCTGAAGCTGCAAAAAAACGGACACTTAGCGGTTCCAGGGGATTTTATCCAATTAATCCAAAAGCAAGGGAGGAAAATTACCAGCGAGCTTGAAAAAATCGTAAAAAAGGAAAGTCAATTTACACGGGATTTGATCAGAAAATCCAAGATGATACATTTGATCGCCCTGCTGCCTGTTTTTATCCTCTCTATTTTAGTCGCCCTTTTTTTAATCTTTAATGTGGACCGTCCTTTGAAAACCATTGGAAATGCCATTATAAAAATATCTAGAGGGGATTTTCAAAACATACCGGAAATTCATACCGGCGACGAATTTGAATCCCTGGTGACCAGTCTCAATAGTATGATCAAAGAACTGAACAAACGAAACAAAGAGCTGGTGCAGGCCCAAAAACTGGCTTCTCTGGGGAGATTAACCTCGGGTGTGGCCCATGAACTGAACAACCCGCTTAATAATATTTCCACTTCAGTTCAAATATTGGTTGAAGAGCTGGAAGACGACGATCTTGAATATAAAAAAGAGCTTTTAATCGGCGCGGAAAAAGAGGTGGAAAGGAGTAAGGAAATCGTTAAATCACTGCTGGAATTTGCACGGGAGAGGTCTCTTACTTTAAAACGGACTTATTTTAAGAATCTGGTTAACAATGCAATCAAACGGGTTAAATCACAGGTGCCGGATAATATAACTTTTAAAGTGGAAGTGCCCGACGATATACAAGCCACTGTCGGTCCTTTAGGAATTGAACGAGTTTTAATCAATCTAATCGTAAATGCCGTTCAGGCCATGAAAAATGGCGGGGATGTTACCATCAAGGCATGCAAACAGGAAAGTAACAGCGGATTTTGTTTCCAGGTTATAGATACGGGGGAAGGTATCCCAGAAGAAATTATTACAAAGATTTTCGACCCCTTTTTCACTACAAAAGAAGTCGGTAAAGGTACGGGTCTGGGGCTTTCCATTATATACGGCATTATGGAGCAACATGATGGAAAAATAAAAGTCTCCAGTGAACAAGGAAAAGGAACAACATTTACCTGTTTTTTACCTTTCGATCAGCCTGAATAAGGAACCATTGGATATTCGTAATCTCTTATTTCAAATATTGTCCAGTTAATTACTTACCACAGTCCGGATTTAAATGATGACCGAGGAAAAGAATAAAGAAATCATTCTTGTTGTTGAAGATGAGGATATCGCTCGTAAGAATCTCGAACATATTCTCGTCAAAACAGGTTATGACGTCATCTCCGTGAACAACGGGAAAAAAGCCATCGACTTGCTTCAATCAACAGGCATTGATCTGGTTATTACTGATCTGAAAATGGAGCAAGTGGATGGGATGCAGGTGTTACGGAAAACAAAAGAACTTCAACCCTACACCGAAGTAATCATGATTACCGGCTATGCCACCGTGGATTCATCCGTCGATGCTATGCATCAAGGAGCTTATTACTATATTGCAAAACCGTATAAAATCGGAGAAGTCCGCAAAATTGCCAAAGAGGCGCTTTTAAAACGACGGCTACAGCTTGAAAATTTGGAACTTAGAGAATCGCTCAAAAGGTGCGTACAGATTTCCTCTATCGTGGGCCAGAGCAGTACAATGATAGAGGTCCAGAAAACCATCAATCAGATTGCCCCCTCTGACATTAATGTTCTAATACTTGGAGAAAGCGGAACCGGCAAGGAACTGGTAGCCAGGTCAATCCACCAGCGAAGCTTGCGTTCCGAAAAAAAATTTATAGCCTTTAATTGCGGCTCTTTCACAGAAGATTTGATGGCCAATGAGCTTTTCGGCCATGAAAAGGATGCATTTACCGGCGCTACAAAAGCAAAAGCAGGCCTGATTAAGGTGGCGGACGGCGGAAGTATTTTTCTGGATGAAATCGGGGACATGCCGTTGACCATGCAGGTAAAACTATTACGTGTTATTCAGGAAAAAGAGGTTTTGCCGGTTGGCGGAGAAGAACCGATTTCCGTTGATGTCCGCTTCATCGCCGCTACTCATCGCGATCTCAAGGAGGATGTGGAAAAAGGTAATTTCCGGCAGGATCTGTTTTATCGTCTCAATGTGATTACAATAAAACTTCCCTCTCTATCCAATCGTGACGGTGATATTCCGCTGCTGGCATATCATTTTCTAACACAAAAATGTGAGGCAATGAAAAAGGATGTTCAAAGTATTGCCAGGGAATCCATGGAATTACTCTGTCAATACACCTGGCCGGGCAATATCAGAGAACTGGAAAATGTCATCGAAAGAGCCGTGGCCCTGGCAAGCGGGCCGGAGATAAAAGTTGGTGATCTTCCGGAATATATCAGCAATCTTTCGATTGAAACCTACCGCCGGCATGATTCCGATTTCCCCACCCTGGAGGAACAAGAGAAAAACTATATTAAGTGGGTACTTGATAAGTGCAATGGTAATAAAACCAAGGCGGCAAAAATAATGGGCATTGACCGAGTATCACTCTGGCGCAAAATTAAGCGATTTGAGATCGATTCTTCAGGAGAATAGCTCGATATTTTGTGAAAAATGACAAACAAAATAACCAATCAGGTTAGTGCCCGACGGCAAGAATTCCACTGGCAGCGGCGGAAAGGATAATGACTTCGAGCATCGCCAGTACGGCATAGACCGTGTCTTTGCTTTTAAGCAGCGTGGGTACGATTGCAGCATAACATATAATGGTAACACCCGCCAGCATAGCAACGCCGATAAAATTAATAAAATCCCCATATTTTAGCATACCCAACCAGGCCCATCCGTCTTTGATTCCGGTGTGTTCAAGATAGTCATGCACATTCATTGACCAGTAATTTGAAATTTTATCCAGCGGAATATAGGGATCCATAATGCCGAATACATAGAGAGCATAAGTTATAAAAAGAATAAGCAAGCCGAGGTACATACCCTTTTCAAGTATTTTGGCATAAAGAAGCTGTTCGGGTGTTGCTTTTAACAGGTCATTGGTCTTTTCTTGCATATGTTTTCTCCTGTTGAAATATTTTCTTTATCTTACATGCAATTAAATTTTGAATTAAAATCCTAACCCTTTGGACAGGGCTTTAACCCCGGCAAAAGCCAGGATTGCGATTACCATCCACCGGATAAATGTAGGCTTGGCGATTTTGAGCAAACGAACGCCAATAAAGGAACCGAGCATGATTCCCACAAGAGAGGGCACTACCATCATGGGAATCACACAGCCTTTGTTCATATATATCCATGCCGCAGAAGTATCTGTGATGGAAAGGAG
>MAXL01000422.1 GCA_001751005.1 Desulfobacterales bacterium S5133MH16 | reverse complement strand
GGCTCATTGGGATCTTCCTTAGCCATAAAATTACGGATGCCATTGACCTTTGAGTCTATCTCATCAATATAATTCAGTATAACCGCTTCAATGGTTTTGGGCGGTTCGGGTGAGCCGAATTCCCGGGCGCCATGATGGCTTACAATCATATGCTTGAGCAAAAGCATCTTTTCTTCCGGGAAATCCTTAATTTCCGATAGCTTTTCATCGATCATTTCGATCCCTATCACAATGTGGTTCAACAACCGACCCTGGTCGGTGTAGTCTATCCTGAATTGGTATTCGAATTCTTTTGTTTTGCCGATATCATGCAGCATTGCGCCTGCAATAAGAAGGTCTCTGTCGATTCCGCCGTAATGCCCGGCAACCTTTTCAGCCAGACTCACCATTGACAGAGTATGTTCCAGAAGACCTCCAATATAAGCGTGGTGCATTTTTTTTGCTGCCGGTGCGATTTTAAATTCGCGAACAAACTCTTTATCATTCCAAAATGCTTGAATAAGCTGGTTTAAATAAGCGGGTTTAACGGAAGCGGTTATTTTCAAAAGCCGTTCAAACATGCTCTCGATGTTTCTGGGGGTCACGGGCAAAAAATCAGCAGGATCTATTTCATGGGCGGAAAATGTTTCCATATTTTTGATAACGAGCTGCAAAGCCTCCTTATATTCATTAACATTTCCCTTTATATGTACAAAATCACCGGAAGTTACACCGGCCGTTATCTGATCCACATTATCCCATACCACACCCTTTATTGTTCCTGTTTTATCAGATAACGTCACATTTAGAAAATTATTCCCATCCTTTTTCTGGGCCAGAATTTTTTCGGATAATACAAAAATATCATCAACCAAATCCCCGGCCTTGATATCAGTGATAAAATATTTTTTCATGCTGTAACCCTTCAAGTTAAATAGGACGCAGATTTTCGCAGATATACACAGATAATAATATTATTTCTTATTTTAAAAATCTTGACAATCTGTGTTCATCTGTGTCCAAAAAAAGAAATTCATATACTATCAAATTAGTGATAAGGATTTTAAGTGATATTCCAGCGCTTAAGTTCATCAAGCATCTTGTAATCCGTCATATCGCATTTAATCGGTGTTATGGAAATAAAATTATCGTCAAGTGCGGCACCGTCAATTTCAGGGTCTTTAAAAGAGGTATTGGAATCGTGTCCATGCCAATAATAGATGCGGTTGCGAGGATCGGTCCTCTTTTCAAGGTATTCAGAATAAAGGGTGGTTCCCTGCTTGCTTATCCGAACTCCTTCTATTTTATCCGTGGGTATATCGGGGATATTTACATTGAGGAATGTCCCGAAAGGGAGTCCTTTTTTATAAATATTCTCTGCCAGTGTCGAAGTAAAATGAGCAGCGTGATCATAGTCAGCCGCCTGACGTCCCTGTATGGAAACAGCAATTGCCGGTACGTTGTATAATGCAGCCTCTTTAGCCGCAGCAACTGTCCCGGAATAGTTGAGATTAACCCCCACATTTGCACCGGGATTGATTCCTGAAATCACCATATCCGGTTTGGTATCGAGGATCTCCATAAGGCCCATCTTGACACAGTCGGCAGGTGTTCCGTTCACGGCATATCCCGTGAAGCCGTTATTGATATTAACTATGTTTGTGCGAAGTGGTTGATACAGGGTAATACCATGCCCTACAGCACTTCGCTCGCGATCAGGAGCAACTACGGTTACACTGTGCCGGCGCACAAACTTTTCATAAAGCGCCCAGAGTCCTTCTGCGTAAATACCGTCATCGTTTGTTAATAAAATATTCATTTTAAGCATTATTTGGCAACTACATCTTGATTTTTTAACCGAAATATCATTTATACTTGATATTTCTGTCTTATTCAAGATGTTATTGCTGTTGATCCGAAGCCATCCTGAATTTTTCATCTCAGGCGGGCTCATTTTACCGGAATTTTTTATTACATGAGCCTCTTGCAAAATTCCCGTCTCTTCACTCAATGCTGCTTTGATCCTTGCTGCAACGTTTCTTACTGCTCCAAATACAAAAGGTTTTTCTTAGCTTTTGCCGCTTACCCAAAAGAAAAATACAAGGTTTTGAAATCAATTCGGATACACAAAGCTATTGTCTGGCTTGCACTTGCCTTCTTTATGCTGATTGTAACTTTTAGTTTTGCCTCGGCAGAGGGGAAATTCCCACTGCTTAAGGATGATCCCAAGGTACCGTGGCATATTGTTGCCGACGAAATTCGTTATGACGATAATGCAAATCAATATATTGCCAAAGGCAATGTAACCATAACCAAACAAGACAAAAATTTGAGCGCTGATTATGTGCGTTTTGACCAAAAAAACATGAAAGCTTTTGCAGACGGCCATGTAATCATGACCGCAGGACAAGATATACTGACCGGAAGCCGTATGGAAATGGATCTGAATGCGGAAACAGGAACGGTGTATAATGGAACGATATTCCTTCAAGAAAACCATTTTTATATCAAAGGAGACGAACTTAAAAAAGTCGGCAAGGACTCTTATACTGCTGATAAAGCCAGTATTACAACCTGTGACGGTGATCGACCGGCATGGAAAATTACAGGTAGAAATTTAAAAATTACAATAGAAGGGTACGGTTTTGTGAAGCATTCGACGCTTTGGGTTCAAAAAGTGCCGGTACTGTATACGCCCTTTCTTTTTTTTCCGGTAAAGTTAAAACGCCAGTCGGGTTTATTGGCACCCCAATTTGGTTATTCAGATCGCAAAGGGGCAGAATATATTCAGCCATTTTACTGGGCCATAAACCGAAGTTCAGATGCAACATTCTATGTGGACTACATGGCACATCGTGGGGAAAAATTAGGACTGGAATACCGTTATGTTTTGGACAAAAGTTCAAAGGGGACCCTGATGTATGATTTTTTGAATGACAGAAAGGTGGATGACGGATCTCCTGGTTCCAGCGAAAAATGGGGGTATGAAGATGACGACGTTCTACGGCCCAATTCCAACCGCTACTGGTTCAGGATGAAACAGGATCAGGCGTTGCCCTTTGATTTTTCCGCAAAGCTTGATCTGGACATTGTGAGCGATCAGGATTACCTTCTTGAATTCAAAGACGGATTAACGGGCTTTAAACGAACCAATGCTTATTTTCTCGAAACCTTTGGCAGAGACCTGGATGATTATAATGACCCGGTAAGAACCAACAGTCTCAATTTAAACAGGATCTGGCCCGCATACAGCCTCAACGCCGAACTCCTCTGGTATGATAATGTCATAAGCCGTCGCTGGGAGGAAACGGACACAACGTTACAGAGACTGCCGTTTATAGAGTTCGACGGGGCAAAACAGAGGATTTTTAGTTCCTCTTTTTATTTTGATTTCGATTCTGAATACACATACTTTTACAGTGAAGACGGTGCAAGGGGCCATCGAATGGATGCGCATCCCAGGTTTTATCTTCCCTATAGGTATAAAAACTATTTCACTATTGAGCCCTCTATAGGCGTGCGGGAGACGGCCTGGCGTCTTGATAAAGAAGAATACAGCCCTTCTGACAAAAAAACACACAACAGACAAATATATGATACAAAATTAGATTTTTTTTCAGAAATCTATAACATATTCAATGTAAAAGGCAAAAGCATCGAGAAGATCAGGCATACAATAAGACCGCAGATTACCTGGGATTACATACCTGAAAAAGACCAGGATAAATATCCATTGTTTGATGACTTAGATGGGATTGAAAAACAAAACCAGGATGAATATCTATTGTTTGATGGCATAGATAGGATTGAAAAACAAAACCTGGTTACTTATTCCATTACCAACACGTTAACATCAAAGTCCAAAGAGAATAGAGAAAAAAAGGAGGCATACATATTAGATACGCCCAACGGCCATGAAAGTTTTAATCGGCCCAGCTATGCCTATAACCGGATCTGCCGATTCAAGCTGGAACAGAGTTACGATATTAATAAGGAAAAAGACGATGATCCTGAGCCGTTTTCACCGATTTATGCTGAGCTTGAACTTGTTACGGGCAGATATTTTTCAATAGATGCTGATGCCGAATGGTCCCATTATGACAAGGAATTTCGATCCCGCAATGTTGAATTATGGTTATGGGATAACCGCGGGGACAAACTATTTGTGGAATACAGGTACACCATCGATTCCAGTGAATCGATTTATACCGATCTTCTTTTAAAATTATCAGACAGGCTATCGGCATATGCAGAATATGAACGGGATATTTTCAATGGTCAAGTTATAAAGTACGGCCTGGGCTTTTTGTACGAAACGCAATGCTGGTCGTTGATTTTTCATTTGATAAAAGATGAGAGTGATTACAAGTATCAATTTATGATCAACCTTCATGGAATAGGAGGAATTGGCTAAAAAACATTTAAGGTACACACGCAAATCCTAACCCGGACAAGTTGGAACTAAAAATATTGCAATGGAAAAAGTTTTGCCGCAAAATACACAAATTTTATATTTAAGCTACTAAGTCAGGGTTAAAGAATCTTTTCAGAGAAAATGTTTACAAATAATCTCACTGGACATATTCGGCCAAACAGAATATATGAATAGATAAATGACCATATCAAAGTTAACATATTCCTGGTATGTTCTGCATACAAAAAGCAGGTTCGAAAATGTGGTGAATGAAGGCCTGATCAAAAAATCCATAGAGGTTTTTCTTCCAAAGATTCAGGTCAAAAGCAAACGCCGTGATCGAAAGACTATGATCAGGGTTCCGCTTTTTCCCGGATACCTGTTTGTAAAAAGTGATCTTAAGCCTTATGAACATCTTGAAATTGTAAAGACAGTCGGTGCAGTCCGTTTAATAGGAAACAAAGACGGCCCGATTTCCGTCCCGTCCGATACCATAAAATCTTTGGAGATTATGGTCGGAGGGAGCAATTCGGTTATAACCGGCACCCGTTTTAAAAAAGGAGACCGGGTGGTAGTGGTTTATGGCCCCTTTACCGGTGTGATCGGAACTTTTGTCCGGTACAGGGGAAAAGGCCGTATTATTGTTGATATCGAAGCGCTGGGGCAGTTTGCCGGAGTAGAAGTGAGTGAAGAAGATATTGAAAAACTGCCTGAAATATTATCATAAAACCAAAGAAACTGCCGTTTTTTAAAGCTGAAAAAGAATTAAAAGAACGGGTAAATTGCTAAATTTGTGTCTGTTTATGAATCGACATTTGAATTTAAGTCGATATTAGGCCAAGAACAGCCGATACGACTATTAACCACTCTGCTTCAAAATGGGACCATACCTCACGCCCTTCTTTTTATCGGGATTGAAGGAGTGGGCAAACGGACCGCAGCCATGGCTTTGGCTATGGCGTGTAACTGCAAGGCAATCGAACCGGACCATTTTTCAGAAAGGATGAAAATCCGATCCCACGGTAACATCCCATCTGATCAAATAACAACCATTAGCCCTTGCGGCCGCTGCCATTCATGCCGGAGAATCGAATCGGGGAATCACCCGGATATCATCCTGCTTAAACCGTCGGGTCCTTTTATCAGGATTGGTCAAATACGTGAGCTTTGCGGCACTCTTGCCATGAAACCTTACGAGGCAAGATTACGTGTGGTCATCATTTCCGATGCCCATACCATGAATCCTTCAGCAGGGAATGCTCTCCTCAAGGTGCTGGAGGAACCTCCGGATCGAACGATTTTGATACTTACAGCCTTGCAGACATCCGACCTTCTCCCGACAATTGTGTCTCGATGCCAGCATATCAGATTTTATCCTGTTTCCCGAAAAAATCTTGAATCGTTGCTGATACAAAGGTATAACGCAAATCCGGATGAGGCAAAAATAATAGCGATCCTGGCAAACGGGAGTGTCTCCAAAGCCGTTTCCATGATTAATTCCATAAACAGGGTAAATTGGATAAGCCGCAGAATCTGGCTGATAAACGAAGTTGAAACTTTACCGGCAAGGTCCATCGGTTCACGCATGGCATTTGCGGAAAAATTGTCAAAACGCAAAGAAATCCTTGCTGAATCTCTTGAAGTGATTAAATTTTGGTTCAGAGACCTTGTCGTCTGTAAGTATCATCCTGAAAAAATTATCAACAGGGACTTAAAGGACAGAATTCAACGTGCTTCCAAAAAGATGAAAGTGACTTCACTGATTTCAAAAATTGATGATGTTGAATCGGCTCAGAAAAATATTCAGGCAAACACTAATTTGCGTCTGACGTTAGAAGTACTCATAATGCGACTTGCAAAAGTTTAAGACTCATTATACATAATACAGGATGCAAGATCAGCTTTGCCCATGACAAATTATAACAATTAAGGTTTGACGGTCTCGTAAAAAGTCCAACTTCTGCGTTGTGCTGCATTTCGTAATCATTCAACGTACGAAAAGTACGCCTCATGATTACAAAATTTGCACG
>MAXL01000421.1 GCA_001751005.1 Desulfobacterales bacterium S5133MH16 | reverse complement strand
TTCTTGCCGGGCGTTAAGGTGCCTGCCGGATGGGTATGAGAGTGTATAAAGCCCGCTTTTTTTAATTCAGATACGCTCTCTTTGACCGCATGCTGAATATCTTCTATATCTTTTTCGGAATGGGCAAATGAAAGAAAACAATTTCTGCCTTCCCAGATATAAATGGACCTGTATAATAAATGGTAAAATAGTAAATCATAGTTGCCGGTAAACTTAAATCGGAATAAAGAGCCGAAAGTTACTATTTCAAAGGGAGCTTCTTGCAGTTTAAACCATTCATTCAATTCCCGGGCGAATTTTTCAGTCCGCCGGTTTAATTTTTCATAAGCTGATCTGCCGATTTCCTTTATCCGCTTCAGTGTTGCTTGGGCCGCGGCCATTGTCAGGGGATGTTTGGTAAAAGTACCTGCCAAAAATGTTGTTTCCGCTTCAGGATAACTTTCATCTCCATAGTTCCATTTTCCACCGTCAACCGCATTGAGAAATTCAGCTTTACCGGCAATTATCCCGATAGGCATGCCCCCGCCGGCAATCTTGCCATAGGTTACGATATCGGCATTTACGCCGAAATATTCTTGTGCGCCGCCCGGCAAAATCCTGAATCCGGTGATCATCTCGTCAAAAATGAGAGGAGTATTCAAATTCCAGGTTAATGCCCTTAATTTTTTCAAAAAATCTCCGGGCTGCAATTCAGGATGTCTGCTTTGGACCGGTTCAACAAGAACACCGGCAAGATCATGACGGTTTTCTTTAATTATATTTAAGGATTCATCAGCGCCATAGTCTAAAATCAGGAGGTCTGCAACAGCACCGGGCAAGACCCCAGGTACTAAAGGGTCGTTGCCATTCCCGGAAATTCTTGGCATTCCCAGCACCCCGTCAAAATGGCCGTGATAAGATCCTTTAAAGATGGCCATTTTTTTACGGCCTGTTGCTGCCCTGGCTATTCTTAATGCTGTCATTACCGCCTCGGTCCCCGTATTTGCAAAACAGACCCGCTCTGTTCCGGTCAGTTCCGTGATCAAGGAAGCAACTTCTCCGACAAGTACCGACTGCGGGCCGATATGCATGCCTTTTTCTAACTGCTCCTTGATCGCATTAGTAACGAAATCCGGACTATGCCCGAAGATTACGGAGCCGAAACCCATAGTGATATCAATATATTCGTTATCATTAATGTCCCATATTCTGGAACCTGCCGCCTTTTCACTTACTATGGGATACAATAATTCTTTGGTTGAAAAACGGAATCCGGCTGAGGCCCTGTTATCAGCGACAATAGGCCGGTACTTATCAGTAAACTGTTTGGAGTTTATTGTTTTTCTATTGTATCGGGATGAGAGGTCTTTTATATGGGCGGTACGTAAACTGTCTGGCCGGTCGGCGGAACGTTCCTGAATTTTCCAACCCGGCAATACGGAATTCTCTTCATTAGTACTGATTGTTACACTGTTGATAATTTCTGTTTCATTTATATTTTCTTTTAATTCAACAGGACGCTGAACTGTAGTTGAAGATTTTTCAACCCTCTTTTCATCAATATATAATGCCAGCGATTCTAATGTCTTCAGATCCTCAAAAAACCGTCTTACCGTAAGTTTTAATCCGAATTGTTCTTCTACTTGCTGCACTACTTTCATCAGGACAATTGAATCCGCTCCTAACTCCAATAAATGTGTATCAGAAGATAACTCCGCTGGAGAAAGTCCCAACGCCCCGGCCAGTATTTCCCTAAGATACTCTTGCGATGAAATATCCGCATTTCCATGAAGCGCCTCAGTCTCTTGTAAAAATGTTGGAGTAATATCAACCTGGCTATTATCACAATTAATTTGATTAACGTTCCAGAATATTTTTCTGTTAAACGGATATCTGGGAAGATCAACAATTTTTCTTTTTACCTTAGGAGCAAAAGATTGCCAATTAATATCAGCTCCTGATTCATACAATTTAGCCAGAGAAGTCAACATAGTCTCATGGGATGATTGACTTTTTCTCAACGAAACCAAATATTCATTATTACTATTGCGCAGGCTCTGCATTACCATTGCCAACAATGTGGCATCCGGGCCGATTTCAAGAAAAGCCGCGTCACGGCCTTTCAAGCTTTCAATGCCGGCCGAAAACTGAACATTGGCAATAATATGTTTTACCCAATAAGCCGCACTGCCGATTTCTTGAGTAACCCGACAACCTGTCAGGTTTGAAATGATTGATATTCGGGGCGTTTTGTATGAAATCTGTTCTGCGATGTCTTTAAAAGCGCTTACCATGGGGTCCATTAAAGAAGAATGAAACCCATGCGAGACATCCAGTCTCGTTGTTCTTATTGACATGGCATTCAGTTTTTTCTCAATTTTGTTAATGTTTTGAACGGCCCCGGAAAGAACAAAGTTGGCAGGGGTATTCCGGACTGCTACGGATACGGTATCTTCGTACATTCGGATAATCGAAGAGACCGCTTCTTCCCTTGAAAAAACTGCCAGCATGGCGCCTTTCGGCGTTAACTCATGCATTAATCCGGCGCGGGCGCAAATCAATTTGACAGCATCTTCCAGACTGAATACTCCGGCAGCATAGGCTGCCGAATATTCTCCTAAACTATGGCCCATTACGATATCCGGGCGGATTCCCCATGACAACCAGGTCTCTGCTAAAGCTATTTCCAAACAAAAAAGCGCCGGTTGCAAATATAGGGTTTCTTTTAATCGACCAAAATGCTCTCCCCATAAAAGATCAACTAAAGATAAGTTTAAGTGCGGTGTTAATAATTCCGAGCATCTATTGATCATGTCTGTAAATACGGGTTGTTCCCCGTATAATTCTTTCCCCATTCCCTTATATTGAGAGCCCTGCCCGGAAAAAAGAAAGACTAGCGGTCCGGACGGTTTATTGCAAGAAGGCGCTGTTGATCTGCTTAATTTAATGTTTATTTTATCAATGAGTTCGCCTGCAGAACTCCCTACTATTGCACCGCGAAATTTAAAGTGGTCGCTTTGCAAATTGGAAGCAAAGCAAATTTCGTCCGGATTATTATCGGAATACTCAAGATAATCACGGTAATTCAGATATAAATTGTTCAATGCTAATTCGTCTTTTGCGGAAAGGGTCAGCATATAAGGCGGTTTCTTTTCCTCGGTTTGCCGGTATTGTGCTTTTGGAGGAGCAGACAAAATAAAATGCGCTATAGCCCCTCCAAAACCAAAAGAGCTTACTCCGGCCCTTCGGACATTTCCGGGTCCTGCCGGCCACGGCATTAATTTTTTTGGAATGGATACCGGAACATTTTCCCAGTCAATATGTTTATTCGGCTTATTAAAATGTATTTGAGGAGGTATCTGTTCGTGAATGATACACAAAACCGTTTTTATGATACCCGCTATACCGGCGGAAGCTTCCAAATGACCGATATTTGCTTTTACTGTTCCCAGTAAAATCGGGGTATCATTATTATCTCCATTACCATAGACATTTCCGATTGCTTTTACTTCAATCGGATCACCTAATTCCGTTCCCGTGCCATGCGTTTCAATATAACTTACCTGATCAGGAGAAACCGCAGCATTATGTAATGCATTGCGCATGACAAATTCTTGCGAAATACTGTTAGGGGCCGTTAATCCATTACTTTTTCCATCATGTGCAATTGCCGAACCTTCAATAACGGCCAAGATATTGTCCCCATCTTTTTGGGCTTGTGCAAGTGGTTTTAAAACAACTATGCCGCAGCCTTCGCTTCTGACATATCCATCAGCCGAATCATCAAAAGCTTTGCATCGGCCGTCTTTAGCCAGCACCTGAGTTTGGGACAACGCAACGCTTAATTGAGGAGATATTATTAAATTCGAAGCGCCGGTGACTGCTAATGAACACTCTCCGCCGCGGAGGCTTTGACATGCCAGATGCAGAGCGGTTAATGATGAAGAACAAGCCGTGTCTATTGCCAGGCTTGGACCTCGAAAATCACACAAATATGAAATCCGGTTGGCCGAAATACTAAGAGAGTTTCCGGTGACCAGATAAGCATTAATGTTGCTTTTTGCCAGCATACTGCCGTAATCACTATGGCTGATCCCGATAAATACACCGGTATCACTGCCGGCCAGTTCTTGAAATGAATAACCTGCTGATTGCAGGGCATGATAAGTTAATTCCAGGACCAAACGCTGTTGAGGGTCCATATTTTCCGCCTCGTTGGGGGAAATTCCAAAAAACGCGGCATCGAACATTTTAATGTTATTGATAAATCCACCCCATTTACTCATTTTTCCGGCCGGTCCCTGTGCATTATAATAATCATTTGAGTTAAAACGGTCCGGAGGTATTTCGGATACGGCATCTTTTCCATTTTTTATTAAATCCCAAAAAGCATCTACATTATCGGCCCCTGGGAAGCGGCATTCCATGCCGATAATAGCGATTGGTTCATCAACAATATCTTTATGCTTTGGTATTGATTTGACATCTTTCTTTTCCGGCGTTTCAATTATTGAGGCTAAATATGCGGATAAGGTTGAAATGCTTGGATAATCATAAACAAGGGTTGCCGGGATTTTTCTTTCAAGCCATTCGCCGAGTTCACCTGATAACCGTACTGCTGTCAATGAATCTATGCCATAAGCAAAAAACGGTTTTTCCCGATCAATAGTTTCTACCGGCCTGTTAATAAGTCCACTTATTTTTGCTGATAACCACCGGGCCGTTACCTCCCCGGTCGATAAACCGCCAGGCATGCACAACGAGGAAGCAAGAACAGCGTCCGCCTTTTCATCAAGACGTTTTTTCGTTATGCCGCCGGCAATCACTTTATCCTGCTCCCATATATATATAGGTTTAAGCTCATCAGAAATAAATCTTTCCCTGCAAAGGTTCCGTTGGTTTTTCCCGCTTGTTGTTTTGGAAATGTCCGTGGGTTTAATAAAGACAATTTTATTAACGGCGATTTCATGTTTTTCCGAGATCGCCTGTTGAATATCATCCGCAATGGTACTCATTTCTTCAGGAGGCACTGCGGATACCTTGACTCCGGCCATAACAACAAGTTTCTCCCCGCTGTCGTCCTGGATAGAAAAGGCTGCTGCACTGCCCCCGGACAGGTATTTATTACTGTTTGCAATCGTATATTCGATGTCTTGCGGGTAATGATTTCGGCCGCGAATAATGATCAAGTCTTTTAACCTTCCTGAAATAAAAAGCTCTCCATCTATCAAAAAACCCATATCTCCTGTACGCAAAAAAGGCCCTTGTTTGGTATCCCTTGTATAAGCTTGAAAAATATCCCCGGTAACCTCCGGATTTTGCCAATACCCCTTAGCAACACAACTTCCGCTATACCAGATTTCACCTACCTTATTATCGGAGCATACCGTAAAATTATCAGGATCAACAATAAGCAATTTGTGATTATTCCAGGTAAAGCCGCAACTAATATACTCTCTGGTCCCGTTGTCTTTGTGATTTGTTATTTTTACATTGCCTTCCTGCAGGTCTCCGGATTTTAGTGAAACAATTTCAGGCTCAACAGTATAATTTCCACCGGTCATGATAAGTGTCGATTCAGCCATTCCATAACAGGGGAAAATTGCTTCTTTTTTAAATCCACATACGGAAAATTTCTCAACAAATGCCTTGATAGTCTCCGGATAAACGGGCTCGGAACCGGTAAATGCTACTTTCCAACTGCTCAGGTCCAGACCCGAAAGATCTTCATCTTTAATATTTTTAACACACAGGTCATAAGCAAAGTTGGGAGCGCCGCTGGTTGTAGCACAATACTCAGAAATTGCCCGGAGCCAACGTATAGGTTTTTTAATAAAGTCGAACGGCTGCATCAAAGTAACGGGAAATCCCGCATACATTGGCTGCAATAGACCTCCAATTAGTCCCATATCATGAAACTGGGGCAGCCAGATAACTCCTCTACTCTTTTCACTATGCCCCATTGCTTGATAAATAATCCGGGAATTGTTCATCAAATTACCATGAGTGACCATTACGCCCTTAGGATTGCCTGTAGACCCTGATGTATACTGCAAAAAAGCGATATCTTCTTCATCTATTGAAGGCGGTGAAAAACCATCCGCCCGTTCTTCACTGATCGTATCAGTGGCTATCCAGGTGAAGTTTTTATGAAAATTATTATTCTCGAATTCCGGCTGAAGCAACGCTTTGATTTTTTCAGTCGTTACAATAATCGATGCTCCTGAATTTTCTATAATTGTCCGTATCCGGTATATTTTTCGCGGTGTGGGAGTATATACCGGAACAGCAATTATACCCGCATATAAACATCCGAAAAATGCGGACACAAAATCCGGTCCGGTAGGATAAAACATCAAAGCCCTATCGCCTCTGCAGCTTATTTTCATCAAACCGGCTGCTATAGATCCGGCTTTCAGGTCAAGTTCTGTGTAGGACAAGCCGGACCCGGGTTTCTCCCCGTTTTTTAAAAAAAGGTACATCTCTTTATCGGATTGAGGTAATGCCCTTTGGCGTAATAATTGGACAAAATTATTAACATTATCTGCGGGAACTTTCATTTCTTTGATCTCCATGTCAAGAGTTTTACGTATCCTATTCAAATTCCGTGGTAGATTAATTTGCTTAAAAAATAACTTCATGAAGCATAAAGACATCCTGTTAACTGACTAATTTTACGTCTAAAATGTAACAGATTAATATTTTATATATTTCCTACTTTTTGGGAATGCTCCCAGCGTAACTATCGACAAAAAACAGAGCGACGAAGAAGTGGCGCTTTTTGTCGCCAGTGGTGATTCGGTTGCCCGTCGTTCAAAGGCTTAGGGTTCGCACAGAAATAAGTTCGCAATTTTAAGTGTTGAGGCGCCTGTCTGGCAAGGCGCGAAAGCGCAGGAATATCAGGATATTCCGAGCTTGCGCAACGCAACCAGGCGGGATGCATCGGCGCTTAAAATGTTAAGTTATTTTTGTGCGAGCCCTTAGTGCCCATGATATCTCTAAGGTTCGCACATCAGGAATTTGAACTACTTAACAACTGTGTTAATCAAATATTGTGCCAAGGAAGGAAAAAGGGGAAAGCTATTGTGGGTGAATTACTATAACATATTGATGCAATTACATAATTTGCTTTGAATCCGATGATGCAAATACATTATAACATCAAGCAAAAAAAAATCTCCCGTGTCAAGGAAATAGGCATAAGCAGAAAATTAATGTCAATCAACTTCACACCAAGTACTCTTTTCCGGTGAATGTCAATGAAACGGTCATAATGCTATCAAAAAAAAATCGGCTAAGAAAAAAAAGGAGATACGACTGCTATAAGTTCAACTCGACTTTGGGACTTTTCATGATGTTCAGGTTGCGTAGCATACCTGATCCAGCAAAGTATCCAGAAAATCGTCTTGGAAATATAGACTTTCAGATAAATAATTTCACTGCGTTATCAGTCAAAATCCTCGACGACGTACACATAAGCACGACTTACTCAGATTTTTCCTTCTAGCCTTGTGAAATGAATTATCTGAAAGTCTATAG
>MAXL01000420.1 GCA_001751005.1 Desulfobacterales bacterium S5133MH16 | reverse complement strand
TCCTCGGTCCGTTCAGGATCGATTTTGGCAAGTGACCGTTTAATTTCAAGCCCTTCCTCATACGCGGAAAAAGCCATTTCGAAATTACCGAAAGCCTTATACACATCGCCAACTTTTTCCAGGCAGTCCCCCAGGTCTCTGCGCCATTCCGAATTTTGGGAATCACGGTGCACAAGTTCGCGCATAATTTGCAGGGATTCTTCATATAACCGTTGAGCGCGGTACAAATCTCTTGTTGATTCCATCTCATAATCGCCAAGACGCGTGAGCAAAATGACTAATGACCGTGCCTCTGAAGAAGCAACAGGCGCAGCGGCAACCCGTTTTCTTAGTTCTTTGATTTGCTCCTGAACACGTTCGATCTCGGATTTTTCAAAGGCTTTCGTGTACTCAACCTGGATTAGTGAGAGATCAGCAAACTCCGGCGGTATTGCCTTATCTGCTTCGGCTCTTGCAACATCGCTGCGGATAGACCAAAAATCCGGGGCTCGGAGTGCGAATTCTATTTCAAGCGCAGAAGTGACTATAAGAAGGAGTGGAGCGGAAAGACGTTTCATGATCGTGTTGCGCACCTCGTTCATACGCTGAAAAAAGATCATCCAGGCTTCCTCATCCAGCTTTCCACTATTGGATGCGTCAATGATAAAGACCTTGTTTATGCTGGTGATCTTTTTTGGATAAGAAAGGAGTTTGGCAGGTTGAGATAGACCTCCAATAATATAGAAAGATTCCTGTTTTTTTTTAAAATAAAGGGGCAGAAAAAAGTCCTCTTTATAACGTGATGGAATATCTTTCTTATCAATGGGCTCATAATCATCCAATCCCTCCCAATAATAGAGCGGTTCAAGGATCTGGGAGACAAGTTCCTTAAAGGTAGCAGATTCGGATCCTTTTTTTTTAAAAGCAAAATAGAGAAGAAGGAGAGGTTCATCGCGTCTTGCAGCCACTTGTTTGACAAGCACCTGCAATGCAGCTCTCGCCTGATATTCAGCGCCGGTCAGATCTCCTTCCGGCAGAGTCTGATCTTCGCATACTAAAATGGTGAAAGATTTTTCAGCAAGGGCTATAGATTCAATGAGGGATTGAATCCCTTGTTGTTGAGGGAGTAATCTCTTATATTTTTCAAGTAGATCCTGATCCCTCATGATTCTTTTCACCTCTTTGAAGTTCTTTCTCTAAATCTTGAATAGCTTTCTTAATATTCGGAATTTGGTATACGGTTGGGTGGAGATCATACCAGGAATCATTATTAAGGTAGCTTAAAACAACATGCTGATTGAGCATACGATCAGCCGCTCTCAAATGAACATCACCCTCAATGGTAAGATCTTTTGTTGTTGCAACATTTGCCAGCCAATGTAATGCGTCACCTGTTATGATCCTGCGATACTGATTACGTATATATGCTATTATGTGTTCAAAATCGCTGTCAGAAAGTGGGTGATCATTTACAGCAATGATTTTTTGAAGCATATGAAGCATATCGCGTGGATAACCGCCCGACCAGAGGATAAGATCGTCAATCCGATTCCATGGATTGAGACCGAACAGTTCCTGCAGGATATCCTTGGGCACACGCCTGCGGATTAGTTCGCGCGCTGCGGCAAGGCCAGGTTCATGTCGATTTTTATTTCTGTCGTACACCTTGATCATAGGCATGAAATCTATGTCCGTAATGCGGGTGGAAAGAGCCGGCGGAACTGTATAAAGAACATGCACAGGAAGCCGCATATAAGCTGCATTTACCTTGAAAACAAGTTCTGCGCTTTCAAGCACATCATACCAGTTTTTAGAGGTGCCCTCAAGTTTTTCAAGGGAATCAAAGATAATTACGATGCCATCCCGTCCAAATTTTTGAAGTACATTAACATTGAGAGATTCTAACTCATTTCTTGCTTCTTTTATAAACCCTGAAAAGTTGCTGACAATAATGCTGCGTACATGTTGACGTAATGTAGGACGGGTCTTCATTTCGTAAACAAGCTTACCTGCGGATGGAATGGCAAGCTCGGCTTTGTTTAATTCTATGTCTGTATTCTTCATCCAGTTCCATAATCGTTTTAGATATCCTTCATCCAGCGCTTTTTCAGTGTTGCCCCCTTCTTCTTGAATGATCGCTTTTTCAGTGGAATAAATGATACTTGAGATAATATCTGGAACAGCAATAGGGTTTTCCAGGTCAATGATTTCCTCAGCATCAATCAAAACCGGAAAAAGATTGCACTCCTCCGGGTCATAAAGCCGCCCTGCCAGTTTCTTGAATTCTGTAGTTTTTCCCGAACCCCTATGACCGGTGAAAAGTTTATAAATAGGTCTATCAGGAAAAGTGATCTCTTTTAAGAGCATGTCCCCCCAATTTATACCGCGAACGGGACGACCTCCCTCTTCACCTAAGAAATCCAGATCAACATTACGTTGGTCTTCAGGCATTAAAGGCTCGTAGGGATCGCACAAATTGTAATATTTCTTTTTCGTTTTTAAATCCATATTATTCTCCTAACGCTAAGAAAACAAACAATATTTACTTTGATCATATCGCACTAAAGGGGTGTAGCCACGAGTTGGGGGAAGCATCGTTTTGTTCCGTTAGGGACATCCGAAAATAGCCCGACAATTTATTGTCGGGATGATTTGAACACAAATTCAAAAGTCCTGTAAGGAC
>MAXL01000419.1 GCA_001751005.1 Desulfobacterales bacterium S5133MH16 | reverse complement strand
GCGCTTGATGGAAATCCGCAGATCCTGGCGATTCGACCCAATGCAATGACCATTGCAAAGGCTGACGGAGCCGGATCCATTGAAAAACTTGATACGGATGCCGGTAACACTGTGTTGCAATTTATTGAAAAAACACTTGATACAGGCAAGGTCGAACTCACTGAAGCGGATACGGTTGTGTCCGGCGGCAGGGGAATGGGAGGTGCCGATTTTACGGTAATAGAAGACCTGGCTCAACTGCTCGATGGTGCTGTGGGGGCATCGCGATCTGCGGTAGATGAAGGCTGGCGGCCCGCATCAGATCAGGTCGGGCAAACCGGGAAAGTTGTTTCCCCAAATCTCTACATCGCCTGCGGGATATCCGGTGCTATTCAACACCTTGCCGGAATGTCTTCATCCAAGGTTGTTGTGGCCATAAACAAGGACCCGGAAGCGCCTATCTTTTCCAAAGCTGATTACGGCATTGAGGGCAATCTTTTTGAAATTGTTCCTTTAATTGCGAAAGAGGTAAGGAAATTAAAAGGTTGAATCCAAAATATACCTCCAATTAAAGATCCGGGGCTTAAAAATAAATTTATCGCCAAGGCAAGAAATTTATTTTTAAGCACCTAAAGGCTACCGAACAAATCCGGGAGCCTTTTGACTTTTAACCGGATTAATGACGATGTTCCGTAAACGATAATAATGAAACTGCACCTGGTAAGCTTAGGCTGTGCTAAAAACCTTGTTGACAGCGAACTCATGCTGGGACGGCTCATGAAAGCCGGCTGGGCAAACACCCGGAACCCCGGACAAGCGGATATCATAATCATCAATTCGTGCAGCTTTATCGAATCTGCTATAAACGAATCTATAGATACCATTCTTGCTCTGGCAAAGTATAAACACGATGGACTCTGCCGTCGTCTTATCGTCGCCGGATGCCTTCCTGAACGTTTCAGGGAAAAAATCGTCACTGCCATTCCTGAGGTTGACTTCTTCCTGGGAACCGGCGCGTTTGATAAAATCGTAGAAGCTGTGGACGGATCTTTGAATGCTGTGAAGTGCTTTTTGCCGGACCCGAACTTGACAGGCTTTCAACAGCAGGAAGTTTCAAGAATACGGAGTTCTTCTCACATGGCTTATCTAAAAATTGCGGAAGGATGCAGCCGGCACTGTACCTATTGTATTATACCAAAGCTTCGCGGAAAGCAAAAAAGCCGCCCCCTTGAAGATATTGTTGCTGAAGCGCGTTACTTGATCTCATCGGGCGTAAAGGAACTTGTTTTAGTTGCACAGGATACAACATCTTATGGTATGGATCTGTGCCCGCCTGTCCCTCTCAACCGGCTGCTTGAAAGTATTTCTGAACTATCAGAAAAAATATGGATTAGACTGTTATACGGGCATCCGGAATCTATAGAGGATCCTGTTATCAAAACTATTTCCAACCTCCCAAACATATGCTCTTATTTTGACATTCCGATTCAGCATTCAAGTGACGGTGTTTTAAAAAAGATGGGTCGCAATTATACATCCGCCAGCCTTCGCAGACTTTTTGATAAAATCCGGTCATCTGTATCTTATGCCGCTTTAAGGACAACCGCTATCGTCGGTTTTCCGGGAGAAACGGATAAAGATTTTGAAGAGCTGTTGTCCTTCGCGAAGGACATATGTTTCGATCACCTGGGAGTCTTCATATATTCTGATTTCAAAGACCTTAGTTCTCACAAACTCCCCGACCACATTCCAAAACGTGTGGCCAAGGATCGGCAGGACAGGCTCATGTCTTGCCAGTTGAAAATATCCTTGGACAATAACCAAAAGCATATCGGCAAAATTTATGACGTTCTCGTGGAAAATACCACGGAAGAAAATCTTTTCAACGGCCGCACATGTTTTCAAGCCCCGGACGTCGACGGCATTACCTATATTCATTCCGAGCAATTGGAAATCGGCTCATTTGTCGGGGTAAGGGTTGCAGACGCATTTGAATATGACCTCAAAGGGGAAGTTGTATGAGCGACTTAAAACATAAGATCCTTGCCCTGGTTAAAGATGATCTCGCCGCAATTGAAACCGCCCTGGAGGAAAATTTAAATCCGCATTTAGATCTGGTGTCCCAAATCGCCAGACATATATTGTTCAGCGGCGGCAAACGCTTAAGACCTTTGCTTATGGTCCTTTCAGCCAGGATTTGCGGTTATAACGGAAACTATGACAAAACGTTCTCGACCATTTTTGAATACCTGCATGCTGCCACCCTGTTGCACGATGACCTTGTGGATCAAGCAACATTGAGGAGAGGCAATCCCGTGGCCCATTCAATATGGGGCAATGCTACCGCTGTCCTTGTTGGAGATTTTCTCCTCGCCCGTTCGCTCTCAATCGCCGCTGAAACAGAATTGCCTGATGTTATCAGGATAGTCGCGGAAATTACAGAGAACATGTCCCAAGGCGAAATTCATCAGCTTATGAAAAAAGGAAGTTTAGACTTCACCGAAAAAGAGTACATGGAAGTCATACGGCGAAAGACCGCTGTTCTTTTTCAGGGAACATGCCGTGTAAGTGCCCTGATTTCAGGCGCCCCAAAGGAAAAGGAAACCGCCCTGTCGGATTACGGTTTCAACCTTGGAATCGCTTTTCAGATGGTGGATGATCTTCTCGACTACACCCTGGATACCAACATTCTTGGAAAAGAGGTTGGAGCAGATCTCAGAGAAGGGAAACTTACGCTTCCGGTCATATATTCCCTTAAAGCTGCGAATACAACAGACCGGACCCGGATGGAAAAAATAATAAAAAATAAGGATTTCTCTGTTAACGATTTTAAGACATTGATCGCATTAATGAAAAAATACGGCGGGCAAAAACATACTGAAAAACTGGCAAGAGAATATGTCGGAAATGCAAAGGACGCACTGGCAGTCTTTAAAAATTCAAAAACCAAAGAGATCCTTTTGATGATTGCCGATTATACTCTGGCCCGCAACCTGTAACTATTATTAAATAAAGTCAAACATTCCCGGAGGAGATGAAAAAGACATGTCCGTATCTTCTAAAACCATCATCCGATTTGTTTTTGCAGTATTTTTCTTTTCAATTGTTCTTATTGTGCCTGATGTTGTTCAGTCAAAAAACCAGATTCTGACAAAGACTGTTATGGTGATGGGGACTGGTAAAATACATCAAAAAAACCCTGCCAAAGCAAGGGAAGAGGCAATCGCCGGCAGCCTTGTTTCAGCAGTGGAGAGAGTGGCAGTAGAACTTTTTCCTTTAGAATCTCTGGTTCGAAATTTTCACACATTCAATGAAATGATTTATGACAATACCGATAAATTCATCCAGGATTACAAAGTACTGGCAGAGTTTCCATCTAAAAACAATTACAGGGTAATGGTGAAAGCAACCGTTTCAATCAACACCTTGAAGAAACTCATGTCAAGCGCCGGGGTTTTACTTGAAGAAAAACCCCTGCCAAGAATTCTGGTTTTAATTTCAGATCAGAATCTTGAAGACCGTCTGCCAAAATACTGGTGGGGACAGAAGAAATATTTTTCAAAATCTTTCTCAATCAATGCTCTGGTTGAAACCATTAAAACAAAGGGATTCCCGATCATCGATACCCACATCATCGCTCAAAATACCCGGATTGATCCCCTATACGACACGCCTGATCTTAATGATACTGAAGCGGTTAACCTTGGTCTCAGTTCACAGGCAGGGGTAGTAATCGTCGGAAAGTCGGTTGCAAGTAGATCTCCTAATATCATAGGTGAAAACATAAAGTCTTTTAAAGGAATTGTATCCGCACGGGCAATTCGGACAGATACGGGCACAGAAATTGCGGCCACCATGCGGACTTCCGTAACAACGAACACGAATGAAATTGCCGGGGCCCGGGATGTACTTTCAAGAGCCGGATCTCTTGCAGGTGAAGACCTTGCTTCTCAAATAGTTGCTGCCTGGCAGAAACAAAAGGAACAATTTAACATTCTTGAAATCATAATTGAAGGTACCGGCGATATTGCAAATTTTGAAAAGCTCCGTCGTATTATCAATAATACATCGGGAGTGAAGAATCTTCAAATAAAGGAACTGAAGCCTGATGAAGCAACCATAATGGTCGATTTTCAGGGAATTGCCAAAGAGCTTGCGGATGCCTTGATGCTCAATACCTCTGGATCCATCGATATTAACATTTACGAAGTATCTCAGGATCGTTTAAGAATTGAGCTTATGCCCGGTTAACCCTAAAAACGATCTATTTCTTAAAAATATTTTCGAGATTGAACCGTTATCTGGTTAATGGAAAAATAAATCATTGAGCATAAATATTCCCAATATTTTAACCGTTATCAGGATATTACTTACCCCTCTTTTTGTAATTTTCCTCTTAAGAGATATGTTTTCTTTTGCACTTCTGGTTTTTAGTATTGCAGCGATCAGTGACGGGCTGGATGGCCTGCTGGCAAGGTATTTCAACCAATATAGCGTATTAGGCGCCTATCTTGATCCCATTGCGGATAAGCTGTTGTTGGTCTCTGCTTTTGTAAGCCTGGCCGTTCTTAAAATCATTCCCCCCTGGCTGACGGTTATTGTCATCAGCCGTGACATCCTGATTGTGACCGGAATCTCCATTTTTGCAATTACGGATATCCATATTGAAATGAAACCGAGTCTTGTCAGTAAATGTACTACGGTTGCCCAGTTGTCCACCATCTTTTTAACTCTTCTCGACCCGCAAATTCCAGGCATCCACATAATTAAATCATCGCTGTTCTGGATTACGGCCGGCTTAACGATAACTTCCGGACTTCACTATATTTACTTTGGTTTAAACGTTCTTCAGAACGCCTCTGGAAAAAATTAAAGCAAACGTTTAAGAGGTTAAGAATTATGGTGATATTTATCAAAAAACTTTCGAACACAATTCCCCAAATAAACCAAGATTCTCACAGATATGGATTCCGCCCGCCTTCATAGCCTCAATCTTTGCCTGAGCCGTACCGCTACTGCCACTGATGATTGCACCGGCATGCCCCATACGCCGGCCCGGAGGCGCGGTCAGGCCTGCAACAAATCCGACCACCGGTTTTGTCATATGCTTTTTTATAAATTCGGATGCCTCCTCTTCGGCAGTTCCGCCGATTTCGCCAACCATAACGATACCCGTGGTCTCCGGGTCCTTTTCAAAGGCATCCAGACAGTCAATAAAATTGGTCCCGTTTACAGGATCACCGCCAATACCCAGGCAGGTGGTCTGCCCGATTCCTTGCAGTGTTAATTGGTGAACCACCTCGTACGTCAACGTCCCGGAACGGGATACAACACCCACCGGCCCGCCGGGTTTGTGGATCGGACCCGGCATAATACCGATCTTGCACTGGCCGGGCGTTATAATACCCGGACAATTGGGACCGATGAGGCGGGACGGAGCACCCTTCATGTAATTCTTGACTTTCATCATATCCATAACCGGAACGCCTTCGGTTATGGCAACGATAATATCCACACCGGCGTCTGTGGCTTCCATAATGGCATCGGCGGCAAATGCAGGCGGTACAAAAACCATGCTGCAGTTAGCGCCGGTCTGCGCCACGGCCTCTTTGACGGTATTGAATACAGGAATATCTTCCATCTTCTGGCCGCCCTTTCCGGGGGTTACTCCGGCAACCACGTTTGTGCCGTAGGCCACACACTGTTGGGTGTGAAACTGCCCCTCTTTGCCGGTAATTCCCTGAACCAAAAGTCGTGTATTATTATCAACAAATATGCTCACTTTTCATTCCTCGCTTTTTTGTCATTTGTCATCAGTCATTTGTAGTTTCCCAATGACCAGTGACTAGTGACCAGTGACCAGTTCCGCTACCTTCTGCGCCGCATCCTTCATATCTGAAGCGGTAATAAGGCTAAGACCTGATTCAGCCAGAATTTTTCGACCCTGTTCTACATTTGTCCCTTCCATCCGGATCACTACAGGAACAGTAATGCCTGTTTTTTCTGCCGCATGCACAACCCCTTCTGCCAGCACGTCACAACGTAATATCCCACCGAAAATGTTAATCAGAATCCCCTTCACATTTTTATCTCCGAGCATAATCCTGAAACCGTTCTCAACCATCTCCGCACTGGCACCGCCCCCCACATCCAGAAAGTTGGCCGGTTCGGCACCGGCCAGTTTAATGATATCCATGGTCGCCATAGCCAGGCCGGCTCCGTTGACCATATTTCCAATATTGCCGTCAAGTTTGATGTAATTGAGATTAAACTTGGAGGCTTCCACTTCCAAAGGATCCTCTTCGTCAATATCGCGATATTCAACGATGTCCTTGTGGCGATACAGGGCATTGTCATCGAAATCGACCTTGGCGTCCAGGGCGATCACTGCATCCTCGGCTGTGATTACAAGAGGATTAATCTCCACCAACGAACAGTCGTAATCCATAAACAGTCTGTAAAGGCTTGCAAGCATGGAAACAAACGGCCTCATCACAGAAGATGACAGATTTAACCCAAAAGCAACCTCACGGCAGTAAAAGGGCTGGATACCCACAAGAGGATCAATGAAAACCTTGATGATCTTTTCAGGGGTTGAGGCCGCCACCGCTTCAATATCCATTCCTCCGGCCTCGCTGGCCATAATAACAATCTTGGCGGTTGCCCGGTCCGGAATAATGCTCAAATAAAGTTCCTTTGCAATGTTGAGTCCTTGCTCAACCAGCACTTTTTTGACCCTCTTCCCATCAGGTCCGGTTTGGTGGGTAACCAAATTCATTCCGATGATCTCACCGGCAATGCCGGCAACTTCATCAATTGATTCTGCAAGTTTTACCCCGCCGCCTTTACCCCGGCCTCCGGCATGAATCTGAGCTTTAACAACAACCGGAAATTCTCCTAAATTTTCGGCAACCTTTATGGCTTCATCAGGATTGAATGCAACGCCGCCGTCAGGAATAGGAATGTTGTATTTCTTGAATAGTTCTTTTGCCTGATATTCGTGGATCTTCATGATCCTGATCCTCCCTTTCTAATTGAAGATCGAGTATTGAATATTGACAAAGTAAAAAACAATCTGCTTTTATTCTCTAACAAATATTCAATCTTCAATTATTTCAGCCAATAACACACAGAATATCGTCCTTGCTTACGCTATCGCCACTGGAAAAATTTATTGCCGTAACCGTACCATCCACAGGAGCCGGAAGGGCATTTTCCATCTTCATGGCCTCCAGGATTACCACAGTATCCCCTTTGCTTACAACATCTCCCACCTGTTTTGAATATCTGACAATCATGCCTGGCATGGGTGCTTTCAGTGGAGTGCCTTCAACATCAGCAGCCACAGGAGCCGGTTCCGGTTTTGCAGGCTCCGCCGGTTT
>MAXL01000418.1 GCA_001751005.1 Desulfobacterales bacterium S5133MH16 | reverse complement strand
CCCTCAGTAAACCGACTGTTATCCACCGGACCTGCAAAAATAACCTTGCCGTCGGCCGGTGAAACCACAGCACCGGGATAATTCGGTATAACACGGTCCGGATCCCTGAAAAAACAACAGATGCAAAAAGTAACGACAAGACCGATCAACGCCGGAACGCTCATTTCCAAAAGGGCAAAAACAGCCGTGGTAATTACAGAGGCAAATATAAAAGGATACCCTGCACGCGCCACAGGAAAGGCGGTATGGTTCGGCGGATCAGACCAAGAAAAATCACTCATCAAATTGCCTCACATATGGAATAATGGAAAAATGGAATAGTGGAATGTTGGTTTCTCAAGGGATTTTGTTATTTATTAATTTTTAACCACCCTGTCAAGATAGATGTTATCAATAACCCACCTTCCCCGAAACCCATTACTCCATCATTCCAGTATTCCAACATTCCAGTTGTGACCTGCCCGCATGTGCTTTGCAATAGCAGGCGGGGTGACATAACCTATATTATATATCAAATATAAATAAAAATTGTCAATAATAACCGTGGGAATCTAAGCCTTTTTCGAGGTTATCAAATTTAGCTCTGCATCGGATCTTCGGATATAATGCGGCACAAACATGCCGACATCATCCGTATCGTCATTTTTAAATCTATTCATACTGAGATAGGCTACGGTTGACGCCCGAATCGTATTTTGAAAAGAAGGTGCAAAAAAAGCGGATTTACCCATTTTATTTAATATCATTTTTTGATAAATCAGCGCACCATCGCCTATAAATAAGCATGTTTCATTAAGGTCAAATACAGCTTTTTCAGGGGGAAAAACGTGCTCATTAGCCTCTTTTTTTAAATGGCCGTTTCGAAACCGGTATCGTGAAGAGTAAACCTCCCCTTTGCGCGCATCTATAAGCGGGCAGATAAGATATGGGAAAAAAGACGCCTGCACAGCAAGGGCATCAAGGCTTGAAACCCCCACAACCGGTTTTCCCGATGCCGTTGAAAGACCCTTGACCGAACTTATTCCAATACGCAGGCCGGTAAAAGTACCCGGTCCCCTTGTAACGGCAAAACCATCCAGTTCAGAGAGGGCCAGACCCGACAAACCCATGACTCTGTTTATCATCTCCATTAAATGCTTGGAATGGGTCTGCTTCTTGACGGTTGTTATTTCTGCCAACAAGGATTTTTCTTGGACCACCGCAACGCTACAGCTCTTTGTAGCCGTATCAACGGCGAGTATTTTCATATCACCCATTCCGCATAACATTTCCTTCAATGGCAAGGGAAAGAACTTCATCCATGTTTTTTACAGGAACAAACTTAATTTTGCGCTTTATGTGCAACGGAATCTCCGCCAAATCTTTTTTGTTCTTTTCAGGAATAACAATTGTACGAATCCCGCCTCTTATAGCACCCAAAGCTTTTTCCTTCAACCCCCCCACCGGAAGGACCCTCCCCCTGAGAGTAATTTCACCGGTCATGGCGACATCTTTATTTACCGGTTTGTTCACTAAAACAGAAATAAGAGCTGTCGCCATTGCAATGCCGGCGGAAGGCCCGTCTTTGGGTATTGCACCCGCCGGAACATGAATATGAATGTCCTTGTTTTCAAAAACATTTTCTTTAATGCCCAGCAAAAAAAGGCTTGCCCGGGCATAACTGAGGGCCGCCCGAGCGGACTCTTGCATAACATCTCCAATTTGACCGGTTACGATTAGCTCTCCCTTTCCGCCGATTAAAGACGCCTCTACATACAGAACATCGCCACCGGCCTGAGTCCAGGCCAGGCCTGTGGATAAACCGACCTGGCTCTTTTCCTGATCCATTTCGGGATAATATTTCGCGACGCCAAGGTAGTGTTGCAGGTTGTTTTTTGTAATATGAAAATGCCCTTTATTTCCTTCGGCAATTTTACGAGCCACCTTTCGGAAAAGAGCCCCTATTTCACGTTCAAGGTTCCTTAAGCCGGCTTCGGAAGTATATTCTGTTATAATCTGATGCAATGCCCCCGAACTTATGGATATATTTCTGGCTTTTAAACCATTTTCCTTTATCTGACGCGGAATAAGGTGCCTTTGAGCAATCGTCTTTTTTTCTTCTTCCGTATATCCGGGAAGTGTAATAACCTCCATCCTGTCAAGAAGCGCTGACGGAATAGTGTCGGTCAAGTTTGCCGTAAGAATAAACATAACCTTGGAAAGATCAAAGGGCAAATTAAGGTAATGATCACTGAAAGCTATGTTCTGCTCAGGGTCAAGAGCCTCTAAAAGAGCGGATGAAGGATCTCCGCGAAAATCAGAGCCGAGCTTGTCAATCTCGTCCATCATGAAAACAGGATTGTTTGTACCACACTGTTTTAAACTCTGCAATATGCGTCCGGGCAAAGCGCCGATATAGGTTCGGCGGTGGCCTCTGATTTCAGCTTCATCACGGATACCTCCCAAAGAAATACGGATAAATTTACGTTTCATTGCCCGTGCTATGGCCTGCCCCAAGGAAGTCTTTCCCACCCCAGGCGGTCCCACAAAACAGAGAATCGGACCTTTCATTTTGGGATTAAGTTTGCGTACGCTTAAATATTCCAATATGCGATCTTTTACCTTGTCCAGCGCAAAATGGTCCTTATCGAGAACCTTTTTGGCCTGCTTGATATCGATTACATCTTTGGTCGTTTTACTCCAGGGCATATCGACCATCCAGTCCAAATACGTTCTCACAACCGAAGCTTCAGCAGAGTCAGAATACATTTTTTCCAGTCGTTTCAACTGTTTTAAGGCTTCTTTACCGGCTGCTTTTGACATCCTGGCGCTTTTTATCTTTTTTTTGTAATCCTTTATTTCCTCTACTTTGTCATCGCTTTCACCGAGTTCCCTATGAATCGCCCTAACCTGCTCTCTTAAAAAATAATCCCGCTGATTTTTTGAAATTTCATCCCTTACATCAGACTGGATCTTGGCCTGCATAGATGACAGCTCCACTTCCCGTGCAAGCAAGTCGTTTACTTTCTTGAGACGTTTAACAGGATCGATCAGTTCAAGCAAAATCTGGGATTCATCAATTTTCAATCTAAGATTTGATGCCACAAGATCAGCAAGCTTTCCCGGATCTTCGATACTTTCTAAAACCGCACTGACATCACTGGTCATTTCACCACGCAAAGCCAGAATCTTTTCGGAGTGCTCCCGTATATTGCGCATCAGGGCTTCAATTTTCAGACTGATTTTCTTAATCGGGGGTTCCACAATATTTTCAATTTTTACACGATATAAAGATCTTTTTAAAACGTATTTAACAATCCTTGCCTTGGCAATCCCCTGAACAAGAGCTTTAATGCTACCATCCGGAAGTTTCAGAATTCTCAAAATCCGGCTCACAGTTCCGACGCAAAAAATTTGATCCGGCGTTGGGTTCTCAATACCTGGATCCTTTTGCGTTACGATTAACAAAAAACCGTCTTTTGACACTGCTTCTTCCACAGCGCGAACCGATTTTTTTCGTCCGACAAAAAGTGGAAGAAGCATGTCATTAAAAATCACAACATCCCTTATCGACAATAAGGGAAGTATGTCGGGAAAGTTTACATCCTTCTCATCTTCTTCAATAATGCTGATAAGATCATCCTTGTCAGTTTCAGCCATTTTTTTCTCCTGATATAAGTACACACCTTGTAAAGTTGTTAACTGGTAGATGCAATTCTATATAATTACCTAACCCGGATAAACCGGAAATAACAAATCACAAGCATCAAATTTCAAATAAATTCCAAACTACAAGCTCCAAATTCCAAAGAAATACCAAACCCCAAATAAGATCCAAAGCCAATTGCCTGCCCTGTTAAATAAATCGTAGATTTAATGCGAAGCATTATTTAACAGGGTAAATCATTTGATTTTTTGACATAGAAATCCCAGAAATCAGAGTTTAAGTAATAAAACGTGTTGAATTCGATTTTTTACAAAATTAACCAATATTATAAGACATAATTCTTTTTTGACAATATCACCTCTGACGATTTGGCATATCAATGCGTCTTAAATCAACAGCCTTGACAGCTTCTTTTCCCCGAATTTCATGGGAAGCACTATGGCAAGAATGTTAATTATAAAAGCTATGGCAAACGATCCGATTATCCATATCCACATAAACGCACTTAACCCCGTTTCTTTTATTCCGGCCATAAAAAGGTTGTAAACAGGGCCTGCCTCAATGATGATTACGGCGCCTATATATCCTGCGCACACCATCATAAAGAGAAGCCCGCCGAAGCTAGTGACGGTTTGGGCCGGGTTTTCTGATTTAAAATCCGGGTACGCCGCGCCAAGTCCTATCCCCATGGAAACAACACCGGGAACCATAAAAAAAATGTTGATTATGGAAAGTCCCATCATAAAGGGGGAGACCTTGAGCAGAATGTTCGTTGCGACAATCAGTATTTCGGTTAAAATCAGCAGGGGTAAATAATAGATTATGAACTTTATCCAGAGATAGTTCTTAAGTGGTATTGGAGCCGATTTTACCAGCCAGAACGCCTCCTTTTCAGTGCTGACGGCAGGATAAGCGAACCGAGCGGCAACGGCGGTAAGTACAAAACCGGCAAGGCCCATATTCAGAAATGAGAGAAGATTCTG
This sequence comes from Desulfobacterales bacterium S5133MH16, assembly GCA_001751005.1. Classification (GTDB taxonomy): domain Bacteria; phylum Desulfobacterota; class Desulfobacteria; order Desulfobacterales; family UBA11574; genus S5133MH16. The sequence continues at coordinate 9,190 of MAXL01000418.1, read as the reverse complement.
GAGATATACGGTCTTTATCGGAGCTTTTTCAAGAGGAAGCACATTGAAATTGTAAATATATATGACAATAAGGGCCGCAACAAGAAATAGCTGTGACCACTGTGTCTGATCCCGGAAAAAAGTTTTGATCTCCTTTACTGCAAATGCTCTGACCGGCCGCGACAGGGATTTTAAAAAAAGGCTATTGGGAGCTCTGTAGTTAAACAGGCGAGCCTGCACTGTTCTTGTTTTTGAAAGCCCTTTAAAATAAACGGCTTCCGCGATAATTATAACCATAAACACCATTAGTCCGGCGAAACTCCATGAAAGCGCAACCTGAAACATCCCTTCCGTGAGATTACCGTAAAGCAAGGCTTTCATGCTGTCAAATGCCCATGTGCTGGGAAGATATGGCGGCGCCGGAGTCTTTAAGGTCTTAAGATAAACAAGCACGGTTGCAAAAGCTTCTGGATCAACCAAACGTTCCGGACGTAAAAATCGAAAGGTAAAAAAGAGTACCAGAAAAAAACAAAGGCCAATGAATATACATATGTTTCTTATACGGCTTGCCGGTAAAAAATTCACAGCGGTTATAACCAGAAGGGCGCTTATACCTGACGCAATGATCGAAAGGGATAAAAGTGTCATTACAACATTGAAATAAAAAAAAGGGCCGGTCTGATAAACAATGCCATATGAAATAAAGACGGGAAGCGTATATACAATGACCATCCACGAACTGTCTGCAGTGCTTTCTATCCACCTTGCAATAAAAACCTTGTAACTTGGAACCGGCATGGAGTGTACAAGAGGCAGGTCTCTGCTAAGGTATAACTTGGATAGTGAGGTTAGGATGCTGCTGAAAACAAGAAGGAAAAAAAAAGTAAGGAGCACCATGGAAAGCAGCTTGCAGGCAAGAATATCTCCCAGCTCCGCTATCTCCTTGAAATAGCTAAGAACATGCAGTGAAACAGCAAATATCCCGCCCCAAAAGAGCAGTCCGATGGTCCCAAACAACAAAAGTTTATATAAACCGCCCGTGTTGTTTTTTGAAAAGCCCTTGGCTTTAAAAGAACAAATTCTTGGCGTTAAAAGTGTGATGACATCTTTCATTCTTCTGTTAATCTAATGAATACCTGTTCAAGATCCGCATCTGTCTCATTAACATTGCGTTTTAAATCTTCAGGAGTGCCTGAAGCAATCAATAATCCCTTATGAATGATACCGATACGATTACATATATCTTCGGCCACCTTCAGGGTATGAGTCGACATGAATATGGTTACGCCTTGTTTTGCAAGACTCCTAAAAAGATTCTTGACCATCTTGATCGCCAAAGGATCAAGGCCCACCATGGGTTCATCCACGATGATAACTTCAGGATCATGAACAAGGGCTGCGGCCATTACAAGCCGTTGTTTCATTCCGTGAGAATACGACTCAATAAGATCATCAGACCAGTCAGAAAGTAAAAACATCTCCAGCTTTTCTCGAGATTTTATTAAAAAGACATCCTCATCCACCCCATACAGATCGGCGATAAACTTTAGAAACTCCATGCCGGTAAGTTTTTCATAAAGATACGGCCTTTCGGGAATAAAGCCTATTTTACGCTTGGCTTTTTCCGGGTACGATTCCATATTTATACCACAGATCATTACTGAACCTGATGTGGGCGCAAGGATTCCTCCAATTATATTTATCGTGGTTGTTTTTCCTGCGCCGTTTGGACCGATAAATCCGAAAATTTCTCCTTTTGGAATCATAAGATTCAAATTATCCACGGCCACCAGATTGCCGTATCTTTTTGTCAGACCTTTAAGTTCTATCATTTCGTCTGTTTAATAATCTTTAATTTTATTTTCCCCATAATGCTTATTAAATCAAGCTGTTGTCTTAGCTCTCCACTTGAAAACCGTATGTGAGTCACGTCTGCCGGGATTTGTCCAAAAAGTGAGTCCACGGTTATCCACTTCCCAAGGTAAAGAAGATTCCACGCATGATAATAAAACCGTCCATTTAGATAAACGAGACCCGCCTCAATCTTAGCGGGTATTCCCGCCGCCCTTGCAAGAGCAGCCAGAAGCACGGCATGTTCATTACAGTCCCCTGCACGGTTTTCAATAACGGCAAGAGCATCGGGCAGAAAAATAACGGGTCGTTTTTCAATATTTTTATTGATCCAGTCAACCAGCTTTATGGTTTTTTTTAAAGGTGGTTCATCGGCAGCAACAATCTTTTTTACCAGGTTGCGGATCTTTGGATGATCCGATTCAATAAATGGGGTGGGCTCTAATAAATTAATTTGGGACTCGTTTAATCCGTTTATGTCATAATCAGTTGAAACATCCGGCAGTGATTCCTTATTGATGATAAGGTGATTACCGTTTAAGGACTGCCTTCCGCCGTCGAGACTGAGATGGTCGTATGTTATGCCGCTGATTTCAGCCTCCAGTCTTGTTAGCTTGTCGGCATTGCTGATAGGCACATTTGACGGGACAGAAGCAACCATGGTAAGATCTTGACTTGATTCAACAGGAAGACCAAAAAGCGCATCATGACGTGTCGTCTTTTCGAGACTGATTCCAAGGAACCCTTTTTCTTTTATTATTTCTCCGTTTTCCCCAACCCAGGCCAGCTGAGTTACCCCTTTAAACATCATGGCTATCTTTTTGGCCTTTTTTTTTACTCCCATATTCAGGATCTCTTCATGGTCAATGACCCTGACTCTGACCGGTTCACTGGCCATGGTTGCAGGGTCGAAGATTTGAAAAGCAACCTCGTCACCGGGTTCTATTCCGGAAGCCTCCACAGTATTCATTATACCGGCGGCCAGGTATAACCTTTCCGGAATCTTGATATGGAAACTACCTGTGGACTCAAGTCCATGTGTTTTAATTGAAAGTACATTGCCGGAAACTACCCCTTGTGCCGAGAAAACAAAACGTCCCGAACGGATATCAAAATCGAATGAAGAAAGCGTAAAATCAGGATTTAGTCTCCCGATTGTTTTAAGGTTTATATCCTGTACCAGCCCCATTGTGTTGATACGCATATATAAGGTTTCTTTCAGAAGGTACCCATTTTTTCTTTTTAAAAAAGTTGTATGTGATGCGCCGATTTTACGACCATTTTGTAGAATATTCATCCATGAGTCCCTTTCAAGAGGGGGTTCTATGGATGAAAAAAACGTATTTGAAGGTTCATATAAAAATTTACTAAACAAATCCAGACGGATAAAAAATAGCACCGCAAAAACAAGTCCGAATGCGGAAACGATAACCCAGAACGGTTTCATTCTTTTAAATGACATGGCGAGCGTTAATTTCATAGGGATCATCTTTAGAATATCGTCATCGAATCATATTGAAATGACAAGAAATCTGATATTAGTCAATAAAATATTCGAATGAAAATTTCGTGTCAATCAAGAAATTTTCTTAATAGATTTACGGGAGCCTTCACCCCATTAAGGAAGTATGCCAACTTGTTATTGATAAAATAGAATGAAAGTGTTATTTATTAAACTAAAAGTTTTGAGAAGTTACCGGTTTACGATCCAATAAGCTCGCATGTGGTTACATATTTAAAACAAAATACGAAACACAAAAAACGTGTCGACTTCGATTTTCCGCGAATTGATTAACTGGGAAAGGGAACTGTTTTGGCATTAATAAATCCGGATAAAAAGGAGGCTGAGGTAAAATTAGTTTACTACGGTCCAGGTCGAGCTGGAAAAACCAGCAATTTAAAGTATATCTACAATAAATTCGAAAAGCGTATCAAAGGAAAGCTGGCATCCATAGATACAAATGGAGACAGTGCCTTGTTTTATGATTCTTTACCTTTGGAAGTCGGTATGGTAAAAGGTTATAAAGTCAAAGTCCAACTTTATACTGTACCCGGCCAGGTTAAATACAACGCCACTAAAAAATTGGTCTTAAAAGGAGTGGATGGTGTCGTTTTTGTGGCTGACTCCATGGTGTTAAGGCAACAATTGAATATTGCTTCCCTGCAGGAGCTTAAAGAAAATCTGGCAATATTTGGGAAAGATATTCTTCAGACCCCCCTTGTCTTTCAGTATAACAAAAGGGATTTGGCGGAACAGGACATCCCGCTTTTATCTTATGACACACTGGAAAAGGACTTAAACAATCAATTGTTGGCACCTTCTTTTGAGGCAAGTGCCGTAACCGGCTTCAATGTGGTTGAAACCGTTAAAAAAGCAATATCTTTAACGGTAGCCTCATTACAGGACAAACTGTAAGTTATTAAATCTTTTATCGAACTTATGTATATTCAATGGGGTCGGAGGCTTTAAACCAATGAGTAATATTAATGAAATTATAAACATAGACATTGATCTAAAAATAAGAGAGGCCGAGACTTACAGATCCCAAGGACTTTTTGCGGAATCCCTTGAAATATATGAAGAAATACTTTCTGTTTCCACTGAACTCGATCCTGATATCAAAAAAACCATCCGGGAAAAAATTACCCGGTTAAAAGAGGAAATCGAACGGATAGAAAAAGAGGATCCATCCCTCTTTGATCAGGACATTTCCCATCTCGGGGAGACTCCGGATTCTGAAGAAACAGCTCCTGCAATTCTCACCAGCGCTTCATCTTTAAAGGAATTGGGCCTTTTTAAAGAAGCTGTGGAGGAATATACAAAACTGTTTGACAAAGAGTATCCAATTGAAAAAATCATCGGAGACTTGTCAGAATGCTTGTTTGCAATTCATTCGCCGTCCAGGGTTATCGATCACATTGAAAAACTGATTAAAGAAAAAGAGTTAAGTGACCGGGAAAAGTCCAATATCAATTTCACGCTGGGTGCTGAAATGGAAAAGCGGGGTCATTCGGATCTTGCAATAGAACTTTACGAGTCTGTCAAAAAAATCGATCCGGAATATGAAGGATTGCATACCCGAACCGAACTGCTCCAAAGCGGCCGCGCTTATGATTCCAGATATAGTTACCTCCTCGAATCCAAACTGGTTACTACCACCCAGCTACAAAATGCCCTCGCAATATCCAAAAAAACAAAAAAAAGTGTGGAATATGTCCTTATGGAACAGAACAGGATAGAAAAGGAAAAGATTGGGGAATCCCTTTCATTGTTCTTCAAGTGCCCTTTCATAGCCTTTAATCCGGATATGCCGGTCCCTTATGAACTGTTAACCAAGCTGAAACAATCTTTTCTTTTACAGTATAGCTGGGTTCCGCTGAATTGGGAAATGAAGAGCGGGACGGTAGATATTTTGATTGATGATCCTGCGGACCTTATTAAAACCGATCACATAGCAGCCCTGATATATACAAACAATATCAATTATTTCGTCGGGATAAAAGAAGATATCGCAAAAATTATAAAATACTTTTTTGATAAAAGGCATGAAACCGGGGATCTTGCCGAGGAGCATGCTGCGGACAGTTTTGACATCATGCCCGATATCGATTTTCTGGAAGATGAAGAAGACGAAATCATCGAAGAGTTTGATGAAGCCTCCAGCCAGGTGGTGCGAATGGTTGATCAGATTCTCATTTCAGCATACAGAAAAGATGCCTCGGATATCCATATCGAACCGTCTCCCCTCACCAAGACCACCGGCATCCGCTTTAGAATTGACGGGGTCTGTCAGGATTTTTTGCAGGTGCCGATTACCCATGCCAGAGCTATAATGTCAAGAATCAAGATTATGAGTGGGCTTGATATTGCCGAAAAGCGTCTCCCTCAGGACGGCAAGGTCAAATTCAAGCGCAAGGGGATCAAACCCTTTGAGCTTCGAATTGCCACACTTCCCACTGTAGGTGGGTATGAAGATGCGGTTTTGAGAATTCTGGCCGAAGCCGGAGCCAGAGACCTTGACGATGTGGGATTGAATGATGAAAAACTTAATATCGTCAAAAAAGTCATTTCCCAACCTACCGGACTCTTTTTGGTTGTAGGACCCACCGGATCCGGGAAAACCACCACCCTTCATTCAGCCCTCGGATATATCAACAAACCCGGGATAAAGATATGGACTGCGGAAGACCCTGTGGAAATTACTCAGCTCGGCCTGCGGCAGGTCCAATGCCAGTTTAAGATCGGTCTTGATTTTGCAAGAATTATGAGAGCGTTTTTAAGGGCCGATCCCGATGTGATTATGATCGGCGAAATGCGAGACAAAGAGACTGCGTCCATCGCGGTTGAGGCCTCACTCACCGGCCATCTGGTATTTTCAACGTTGCATACCAATAACGCACCTGAAACCGTTACCCGTCTTCTTGACATGGGCATCAATCCGCTTAATTTTTCCGACGCCTTTCAAGCTGTGCTGGCCCAAAGGCTGGCAAGGGTGCTGTGTAAAAAATGCAGAAAAAAATATCATCCTTCAGACGAAGACATTGCTGTGATTAAAAAGCTTTATGGTAAAGAGCGTTTTGATTCCTCCGGTCTTAAACTTACGCCGGAAACCGTCATTTACCAAGCCGAGGGTTGTGATGAGTGCTACGGAAGCGGGTATAAAGGAAGACTCGGAATTTATGAATTGATGGAAGGAACAAAAGAAATAAAAAGAATGATCAAAAAAGAGGCGACTCCCGAGGAACTCTTTGCCCAGGCATCCAGTGAAGGCATGACCACTCTGGTACAAGATGGTATTGCTAAGGCACTGCAAGGGCTGACCGATATAACCGAGATACGTCGGGTTTGTGTAAGTTAGTCGGTCCCCGTCTTAAACCATGTATTCACTTTGAGACCTTGAAAAACCCATCATGAGAATTGCGGTTATATCTGATATCCATGCCAACCTGGGAGCGTTAATAGCAGTAAAATTTATCCCCTACGAAATCCATTCGGTTTTCAATAAAATAATAACGGCCAACCTTCCCAAAGAGCATGTTACTCGACTTTTATAGTTGTATATCACTAGTGCATGAAAACAAAGGAAATACAAATGTCTGACATTCTGAGCTTAAAATCGAGAATGATCAATTTTATCAAAACCGACATCTGGAGAATTCGAAAAAAAGATCTTTCCCGCATGAAATATTTTTTCATTAAACAACTCCGGATTCTTCTTTTGGCGACCCGTCGATTCGGACAAGACCAATGCCCTTTAAGGGCATCGGCATTGACCTTTTATTCTATACTCTCCATTGTTCCTGTTGTAGCCATGGCTTTCGGTATCGCAAAAGGTTTCGGATTTCAAAAACTTCTTGAGAAACAACTGTTGGAAAAATTTTCAGGACAAGAAGAAGTGATGATACGCATTGTTGATTTTTCTCGCTCACTTCTTGAAAATACAAAAGGTGGAATGATCGTAGGTATAGGTATAGTGTTTCTTTTATGGACGGTCATTAAATTATTAGGCAATATTGAGCGTTCGTTTAATGATATCTGGGAACTAAAAAATCCTCGTACTTATGGGAGAAAATTCAGTGACTATCTTTCCATTATGCTTATTTCTCCCATACTGATAATCATGTCCAGCAGTGCTACGATATTTATAACAACGAAGATTACATTAATAACCGAAAAAGTAGCACTCATAGGAATGTTTAGTTCGGTCATATTTGTAATGCTGAAATTAATACCCTATTGTCTGATCTGGATACTCTTTACATTTGTTTACATTTTAATGCCCAACACTAAGGTTAATTTCAGTTCCGGATTTGTTGCCGGTGTTACAGCCGGAACAATTTTCCAGGTTGCCCAGTTGGCCTATATTGTCTTTCAGGTCGGGGTGGCAAGGTACAATGCAATATACGGAAGTTTCGCTGCACTTCCGTTATTTTTAATATGGATGCAGTTAAGCTGGCTGATTGTCCTTTTTGGCGCAGAAATCTCTTTTGCGTATCAATATGTGGATACTTATGAATTTGAACCTGATTGTCGAAATATAAGTCAGATCTTTAAGAAATTGATCTCTCTGCAAATTGCCCATTTAGTAATAAGGGCTTTTTTCAGAGGAGAAAAACCCCTGACAGTCTCAAAAATTACACAAGCCTTGGAAATCCCGATTCGTCTGGTACAGCAAATACTCGATGAATTGGTAGAAGGGGGTATTTTTTCCTATGCTGAAACCAAAGAAGACAACGAACGATTTTATCAACCGGCCCGTGATATAAATGGAATTACTATAAAATCAATTGTTGAGGCTTTGGAGCGGATAGGAGTTGATAACATCCCGGTTGCACAGACTACCGAATTAAAGGTTTTATCGGAAACACTGCAAACATTCAGCGATATAATTGAAAAATCACCGTCTAACCGGCTATTAAAAGATATTTAGGTTCCTATTCAAATTCTTCAGACAGCAGTATCGCTTCAGCGACAAGCCGCAGGGATTTTCGTGAGTCCATACTTTTTTTTTGGATCCATCGAAATGCATCATTCCCATTCATTTTGCGCCGTCGCATAAGAATTTCTTTGGCCCGTTCCACCAGCTTCCGGGTTTCGAGTTCCTCCTGAATCACCTTGGTTTTTACCATCAATTCCGTATTAATTATAGCAGTCGCCGCCTGGTTGGCTACCGTGGTTATCAAGTTTACTTCTGTTTCGGAAAATTCATGGGGTTCGGCGGTAAAACAGTTCAGCACCCCGATCACTTTTTCATCCTGAACTTGAAGGGGCACACCGACCATTGATACCAAGCCAAGTTTTTTGGCCATCTCTTTTTCCTTGAACCGGGGTTCGTTTAAAACATTTTTAATAATCAACGGGCGTTTATGAGTGGTCACATAGCCAACCACACCTTCATCCATGTTCAGGGAACGGTCTTTCAGATAATAAGGGTCCAGGGCTTGCGTGGCCTTGAGAGTGATCTTTTTAGGGGTCACGCCTTCATCAATGAGCCACAAAGAACATATTTCAACACCGGTCACTTTGGCCGTGACCATTACGATCAGTTTAAGAATATCTTCCAGATAAAGATCCGACGTAATGGCCCGGCTAATGTCCATTAGGGCTTTTATGTATTTATCGTGAGTTTGAAGCGTGATTTTTTCCATAATAAAATCGTATTACGATTTTATGAAACGTGGCTACACTGCTCAACTTGGCTATTTGAATTCATCCCACGCTGCAAGCAGAGGAAAATTCAAAGTTCCCCTGTGTCTCTGCTGTGAATGAAGTCTTTAATTTGATGGTTAAATAGCATAAAACAATGTTCGATGACAATTAAACTTTTTATAAAAAATAATTGACAAAAATGGTAGATAT
>MAXL01000417.1 GCA_001751005.1 Desulfobacterales bacterium S5133MH16 | reverse complement strand
CACAGGGCAAATGTCAGCCCGATGATAACAAGTGTCTTTTTCTCCAGAGGGCTCCATGGACCGATTTCCTCATCAAATACAGGCAGTTTAAACTTGGGATCAGGACGAAACACCAGATAGACGATGCCAACTGCAATAGGTACGCAAATAATAGCCGCCGGCATGGCATATTTTATCCAGTCGAAAAAGCTAATCTCCAGCCCTGTAAATTCCTTAAGAAAAGCGGCCGCCACCATACAGCGGCCCCCACCAATCAGCGATCCCATACCCCCGCAAGAACAGCCAAATGGGAGGGACAGCATCATAAACTTGGCCGTTCTTGTGTGAGGTTCAATGCCGGCAGCTCTCATCAGGGGAAGCATGGTTATGATTCCAATGGCGCATGCCGCGGCATCATGCATAAAGGAAGAAGATATGCCTAAACTGATGGCAATAATAAAAGTGAACTTGGTAACACTGGTTCCCGCTTTTTTGACAATAAAATACCCGAGCCGTTTTGTAATCCCGGCTTTATCCAGGGAGATGGCAAAGATTAAACAGCACATGATAAAGACCACAACCGGATGCATATACGGCGCCCAGGCTCCTTTTACGTCGCTGATTCCCATGATGACCAAAAACACGCCGATACAGATGGCGGTGATTTCCAGGGGTATGGGTTCGGCCACAAAAAGAAAAATGAGCACCACCAGGACAGCTAAAAAGCGCTTTGCTTTAGGCGAAAGACCGTTCACATAATCGACCTGCACACCTTCCATTTTTAACTGCGCAGCTTTATCCTGTAAAAACTGAGCTGTAGATTCCGGGCTTTTGGGATGTATTGCTTCGACGATATATTTTTCGGCCTGTTCCTTTTCAGCGGGAACTAAGGCAAACTGTTGGCTTACGTTCTGCAATAATAATCGCCCTTCATCACCGGTTATCTTAAATTTTGTTCCTTCGGGTCTGGGTAACAAAATAACAATAATACCGAGCGCCAATGCTAAACCGAGTTGGAACTGCCTTGTTTTGAAAAACATTTTTTCTCCTTTCAAGTCCGTTTTCTTTGCTGATATGCTTCCCTGATCTTGGCCAAGAGATCCTCAAGATCACAGGGCTTTGTAAGATAATCAAAGGCTCCGAATTTAATGCCGTTTTTGGCCGCCTCTTCGGATCCATGACCGGTAAGCATAATCACGGCAAGATCCGGATCCATTTTCTTGAAGATTTTTAAAATTTCAATTCCATCCATATCTTCCATCTTCAGATCCAGAACGGCCACGTCAAAATCCGCCTTTCTTATGGCCTGTAAAGCTTCAGTCCCGCTATAGGCCTTGGTTACATCAATGTCGCGTTTTGACATCCGTTTGGCAATTATGTCGGCAAAACCTTTCTCATCATCCACAAGGAGAAGCTTTATCTTACCTGCCTGGTTTTTTTTATTTTCTGACATTATACTCCACCTGCACCGGACAAGATGGGACCCTGACTGAGCAATAAAAATGAATATTAACGATTACCAATTTATGGAAGTCGTTTTGTTCCGCGGGCCTAAATCATCCTGCCGGTAATCTTTTTCATGCGCGCTTCTATGATCTTATTTTCATGCTGTCTCTTTTTGGCCGCTGCCTCTGATACCTTGGAAATAAGGTTATCGATATCGCAGGGTTTCATCAGGTAATCAAAGGCGCCCCACTTCATACCATCAATGGCGGATTCCACCGTGGCATGGCCTGTGAGCATGACGACCTCGACCAGAGGATATCTCTTTCTAATTTCCTGGAGGGTTTCAATCCCATCCATGCCCGGCATCTTGACATCGAGTATAACCACTTCGATTTTGTCGTTTTCTTTTAACCGTTTCAGAGCTTCACTTCCGCTAAAAGCCGGTGTAATGCTGAGGTCTCTTTTGGTCAAACGCTTGGTCATGGCCTCCACAAATGGAGTTTCGTCATCCACTAAAAGCACGTTTGCAATAGCCATATTAGGTTCTCCTTTACCTTATCCGGTTTAAATCAACTCGTTGGCGTTTCCTCTAGTAGCTCTTTTGGGACGGGGATGCGAACACTGAATGTGGTCCCCTTGTCGACAATACTTTGCAAATCGATTTCCCCGCCCATTTTTTTGATAATGCCATAACAGATAGACAACCCTAATCCGGTCCCTTTGCCCACCGGTTTGGTTGTAAAAAAGGGATCGAATATTCTGGCAAGGTTACCCCGGGGAATACCCGGGCCATTATCCGCAAAATCGACCACAATGGTGTTACCATCCAAACGGCTGGTTATGTCTATGACACCACCGCCTTTTTTGTCCATGGCATCAACCGCATTATTGATAAGATTCAAAAAGACTTGCTGAATCTCTGTCTGAGAGGCCTGGATGAAAGGCAGGTTCTCTTCAAGATTTTTATTGATCACAATTTTACTGTACCTGGCACTTTGTTCGGCAAGCCCGATTGCATCATCGATCAGGTCGTTCATCAGGACAACCTGAATCCTTGAATCTGTTTTTCTGGCAAAACTGAGTAACTTATGGGTAATTTCCTTGCACCGTTTTCCCTGGGTGTTGATCTGCTTTAACGCTCTTTCGTATTCACCTAAATTTTCACTTTCCTTAAATTCTTCTTCTTCCAGCAAATCCTCCATCCAGCCGGCTTCTTCAACCATAATGGCAACCGGATTATTGATTTCGTGGGCAATACCGGCCGCCAGCTCACCGACGGTTGCCAGTTTTCCGGTTTCGATCACCTGCTGGTTCATCATATCCTTTTCACGATCTGCCAGTGCAATATGGACAACCATTCTCCGGGATAATAAAAACGCCATGGTGATAATCCCTAAGCCCCCTAAAAGAAAAATTAAACCGGCAATCTTTTTAGCGCGGTAAAGGTCCGAATATGCATCTGATTTATTTTGCTGACATACAAGCATCCAGTCGCCGTTTTTTAGAAAAGCTGAGGCGTAAATGTTTTTCTTTCCATAATCATCAACCGCTTCAACAATATAAATTTTGTCCTGGCTCTTGCCGCCGTTTTTTAATAACTCCATATATGTACTTTTGGAGGGCATAACATCACGGGACAGCCTGGTCTGGAATTCTCCTTGTCTGTTGAGTATAAAGGCAAATCCGGTCTTGCCGATACGAACGTTTTCCACCAGATTGTTAAAGGCCATAAAGTCGATGGTTGCTCTCAATATCCAGGTCTCTCCATGAAATCTTTTTCTCACCGCAACGATAAAGTGAGGGAGGCCCCGCAGGCCCAGGAAAACGTCGCTGATAAAATATTTACTTTTGATGGCCTTTTTAAACCATTCTGCTTCCGAGTACTGGGCTTCTCCCAATTTAAAGGGACCGGCATATGCAATTTGGCGCCCTTTCTCATTAACCAGACCAAGGTCTACAAAAACCGGGTCCAGTTCCTGTTGCAGGGTTGCAAGTTGTTTCTCCAAGAAAGATTCTTGATTCAGATTTTCACATTGAGGGCATTGTGACAGAAAGCGGATGTCGCTCATTTTTTCATTTAAAAAATAGTCAATATTCTGTTTATGCTTTTGCACCAGTTCTTCTAAATGGGCCGCAACTTTTTCATGATAAGAGACGTGGAACTGGTAAAGGATTGTGCCGCTGACCAGGATCATGGGGGTAAACGATACAATGATGACCGTCAAAATCATTCTTCTGGTCAATGATTTATAGTATGGGTCCTTTTTATGGCTACCCGGATTCATATCAAAGTTCCTCTATAAGTAATTCAT
>MAXL01000416.1 GCA_001751005.1 Desulfobacterales bacterium S5133MH16 | reverse complement strand
CTTGCTATGCCCACCTTCCTTTCCTGGATTTTAATACCAACGGCATCCTCGGGAACGCGTTGATCCAGAAATAAGCAACGGGCTTTTTCCATAAATTCTTGTATCTTTTTCTTTTGCCGGGATTCCCAGGCGCCTGTGGCAGCGACGTTGTCTCTGAATGTCGGCTCTTTCTCGATATCCCAGAAACTTTCAGGAACCTTTGTCATTACATGGAAAAGAACGACTTCCATACGGTTCGGCGGCAACAACCGGCTCACATAGCGCACTGCCTCAAAAGCCTGATCCGAACCATCAACCGCTAATAAAATTTTTTTTCTGTCTTTTACCACGATATACTCCTTTCTCTGATCTTGTGACAGTTTTTGCACTTTCATTAATTCATTCCGTTTGGTAATGCTTGCTCTTAGCAGGAACTTGTTTATATTACTAAAAATTCCGGAAGCTCAGAAGCAGGCCAATCGGAACATATTTTTAACAATTGCTATTCATCATATACCATACAAACGCAAAAGACATGCCAAGAAGGGTTGTTGGGGATATAATGAGATAACCCCTTAAAAACTCTAAATATTTTCAAAAACTCGATGGGATCCTTACTTCGATTGGAGAGGGAAAGGGTGTCAGAATTTTTTACAAAATGTAAAAGCACAAATCATTTCGGGTCTTCTGTAACAGAAGTCTCGAATTTAATTCCATACTTTTCGATCCTGGAATGAAGGGTGGGTCTGGAAAGTCCGAGAAGTTTCGCCGCCTTTGAGCGGTTTCCACCGGTGAGTTTTAATGTTTCGCTAATAACGATACTGGTAAAGTGGCCCATGCAGGCATCAAAGATGTTTTCATCTGATTGAGAGGTAAGCATCTGATACACCCATTGCCGAATGGCCCGATCACCTTTTGCTAAGTCTGTCCTCCTGCCTTCATTTGCGCCACTGATGGCCTGCGAAATGTCTTTCTGAGAAATGGGAGCCCCGCGATTAAAAATCAATGCCTTTTGAAGTGTGTTGCCCAGCTCGCGTACATTACCCTGCCAGGGGGAGGCGGTAAGTATGCCCTTTGCCTCTTTGGTGATTCCCGGGTTTTCAATCTTTGCTTCACGGGAAAAACGTGCGAGAAAATAATCGGCCAGTAACGGAATATCCTTGGCCCTTTCCCTCAGGGAAGGTAAAAAGATAGTAACCACTTTGAGCCGGTAGTAGAGGTCTTCCCGAAAACGACCCTGTTCCAGAGCGAATTCAAGGTCACGATTGGTGGCGGCGACAATTCTTACATCCACGGGAATGGTGGCCCGGCCTCCAAGTCGCTCAATACTTTTTTCCTGGAGCAAGCGCAGGATTTTGGCCTGGATGCTTAACGGCATGTCCCCTATTTCGTCCAAAAATATGGTTCCTCCGTGGGCCTGTTCGATTTTTCCCACCCGGCGATGAGCAGCTCCGGTAAATGCTCCTTTTTCATAACCGAACAGTTCGCTTTCTAAAAGACTTTCGGGAATCGCAACACAGTTGATCACCAGAAAGGGTTTGTTTTCCCTCTGGCTGTGCTGGTAAACGGCCCGGGCCACCAGTTCTTTTCCCGTACCGGATTCGCCTCTGATTAAAACCGTAGCATCGGTCGATGCAACCCTGCCGATGGCCTTGTAAATCTCCTGCATGGGTTTGCTCCGCCCAATAATGGCATCGCGGAAACTTTCGTCAGGTACGGGATCCATATCCACCGGCGAACGCATGAAACGGCCGGCTTCTAAGGCCTGTTTAATCACCGTCAACATGTCAGGGATATCAAAGGGCTTGAGAATATAGTCGAATGCTCCCATCTTGGTGGCTTTGATGGCGGTTTCAGTAGTGCTGTAGGCGGTCATGATAATCACGGGAAGCTTGGGCTCTATTTCGTGAATGACCTGAAATGTTTCAAAGCCGTTCATCCCCGGCAAGCGCATGTCCAGGATAACAAGGTCCGGAATTTCCTTTTCTATTATTTTAAGACCTGATTCCCCGGAAGCAGCACATTTAGAGTGATAGCCCTCTTCTTTCAAAAGCTTGTCGAAACTTTTGCGCAACTGGTCATCGTCATCAATGATCAGAATGGTACTCACTGTCTCATCCCTTTATAGGAAGCGTGATGATAAACGTTGATCCTTGGCCTTCCTTTGATTGGATATCCAGCCGGCCCTGGTGCTCTTCAACAATCCGGGTTGCAATGCTCAATCCCAGGCCCGTGCCTTCTTCTTTGGTACTGAAAAAGGGTTGAAAAATGCTGTCGTGAATGGACTCGGGTATACCCGGGCCGTTGTCCTTCAGTCGAATTACCGCAACCCTGCCCGAGGGCGATTCGAAATCTTCTTCCTCTTGGATGACAATGGATCCTCCCTGTGCCATGGCCTCGCATGCATTAATTATAAGGTTAACCAGAACTTCCTTTAATTGCTCGGGATCAGCCTGAATCTCCGGAAGCAGATTTTTTCGGATCACATTGACCTTCACATCATATGATTTCAGCCTGTGTTCCAGTAACTGTAGGCCCATGTCAACCACTATAGACGGACTGATCTGCTGCATTTTGAGCCTGGGCGGCCGTGAAAACTCCAAAAAACTCTGCACAATAGCATCGGTATGGCGAATTTCTTCGGAAATCACATCAAAGTCCTCTTTCTGGTAATCGCTCAGTTTTAGTGACCGGCTTAGCGAAAACAGGCGCATTTTTACCGATGTGAGCGGGTTGCGAATGCTGTGAGCCATTCCAGCCGCAAGTTTACCCACCATGGCCATTTTTTCGGCCTGCAAAAGGTGTTCACGGCTGCGCTCAAGCTCGATGTGGGTCTGGCCGGCCGCTTCGATCAAGTCGTGCACGCTGCGACTGATTGCTTTGACTTCGTCACCTGACTTTTTCAAAGCACCTTCCTTATTTGCCTCCTGAGCCAGCCGGCGCAAGGGATCCAAAATCTGGTTTGCCAGAATAAAGGCCAAAAGAACACTTAAGGAAAAAACAACAAGTATGGCAGCTCCTGCAATAAACCTGAGTTTTCGGGCCTGGAGCAAGCTTTCGTTCTTGGCCAGCATGATTTTTTTGGTATGAAAATCTTTATATCTTTCGCATAATTCCAGAATGTTAAAAAAACGACCGCGCACTTTCTGGTGTAGTTCGGCGCCTTTCTCCCGCTCTCCGGCCTTATAATGGGCGATAACGCTGTCTTTGTCGGTGATATAAAGCCGGTATTCCCGGTCGATTTGATCAATGGCCTCTTTTTGTTCCCGATCTTCAACCCGCAAGCGGGCGGTATGGAGCTGCTCATTAAATATCTGGCGGTATTTTCCCAGTTGCCTGAGCCAGTCGGGATCACCATCCAAAAAATAGTAAGATACAAAACCTTTTTGATTAATGAGGGAGGTTTCAAAAGATTCGGCAGACTGGTACGCAACCAGGTCCCGGTCGATAATTTCGGTCAACACCCGTTCAAGGCGATATGTATACCATACCGTGATTAGACCTCCCAGCAAAGAGATAAACACCAGGGTGGTCAAAATCAGATAAATCCGGTTGCGAAGGTTGATGCGATGCCACATTGAAAGATCCTATTACATTTATGCCTCACGTGGTTGTTTTAAAAGATGAACGTCCAACATCGAACATTGAACGTTGAACGTCGAATAATGATGTCGCTCTGCTCCTCAAATTATTTTAAAATCGAATGAAAAACAAACATCCAATACTGAACATTTAACAACTATGTCTGTTTCTTTTCAGCAGTTTTGATACTCGTAACGAAAATCTTAATTAATTCTTCTGTTTTTTCATCTTTTTCCATTCAACATTCGATGTTGGACGTTCGATGTTGGACGTTCATTTTTTTTCAGTAAACCTTCCACAGTCCTTCCGGCGCAAAAAACAACTTAGCGCTTATGGGGCAAAGCCCCTAATCTCTTTAATGTAATGTCACGGGCATTCCCATCAGGGGCCAGAGAACATAGGACGCAAAACCGACCACAACCATGAGTATGATACTCGCGGGTATGCCGTACAAAAAGAACTCTCCGGTCGTAAACATCTTTGAGTCGTAAGCAATTGCATTGGGCGCCGCCCCCACCAGCAGCAGAAACGGCATGCCGGCAGTCACCAGGGAAGCAAAAAGAATCACTTCCGGTGCCACGCCAAGATAGGGAGCAATCACCAGTGCCACCGGCAGAGAGATGGCAATGGCTGCCACATTCATAATGAAATTGGTCATCATCATGACAAAAAATGCGATACTCATTACAAAAACAAACCAGTTGGCTTTTTGAAACATGACCAGCCAGTTCACGGCCATCCATCTGGCGGCGCCGGTATCCCAGAGACAAAAACCGATGCTCATGGCGCCGGCAAACAACAGGATGATGTTCCACGGAACATCTTCGAGATCGTCGAGATCGAGAATGCCGGTGATAAAAAACAGGATGGTTGAAATCAGGATGATGGCTGTCTTGTTAATCGGCTGTAACATCGGGACAAAGGAGCGCAGGGACATAACCAGGATACAGGCAAAGACGATGGCGGCAGCTATGATCTCTTTGCGGGTAATAGAGCCCAGTTCGGCATTGAGAACTCTGGCTTTTTCCCTCAAGCCGGGGATGACCTTTTTTTCGGGTTTCATAAAGATCATGAAAAAACCCCACAGAAGAAACGTCATGAGCCATCCGATGGGGAACATATAATAGCTGAGCTGAAAAAAGGAAATGCCTTTCCCCACAATATCGTTATAAAAACCGACGGCCACGGCACCGCGCGCTGCTCCCAAAAGTGTCACGATGCTGCCGGCCCCGGCCACATAGGCCATGCCCATAAAGAGTCCTTTGCCGAATTTGGTGGGTTTGTCTCCTTCTCCGTAAAGGCTGTAAACCGCCAGCAGAAGCGGGTAAATTGTAGCTGCCACGGCCGTATGGGCCATAATGTGCGTCAGGGCTGCGGTAACCACAAAACATCCCAGATATATCATGCTGGTTTTTTCTCCTACGATTACCAGCATCTTGTAAGCCAGGCGTTTGGTCAGACCTGTCTTGGTAAAAACTAGTCCGATAACAATGGAAGCAAAGATGAACATTACCGAAGGATCCATAAAATCGTTAAAAGCTACCTTGGCCGGACGAATCAGGAAAAGGGCCTGAAGTACGCCGATGGCCAGACTGGTTACGCCGATGGGCACCACCTCAAAGACCCACCAGGTTCCGGCCAGCAGAAAAATGGCGATCGCCCCTTTTCCCTCCTTGCTCAAGGGAAAATGTTCTCCCATGGGATCTATGGCATCGGGCCAGGGAGATGAATAAAAAGTTACTACAAACAGTGCTATTCCTATTGAGAGTAACAGATATCGTTTCCACTCGAACTTGCCTTTTTCAAGGACCATAGAAGCGCTTGTCATATACCATTCTCCTTATCTGAAATATCGTTATGGTTGCTGATTCGAGTCGGTTGTCAATTATGCCGGATCTCTTTGGGTGCTTATAATTCGCAGGCTTTCATAGTCCGGGCAATCTCCATAAACACATCGGTTTTCCTTAAGATTCCCACTATCTTGTCGCCTTTCATCACAAGCAAAGACTGATGACGCCCCATGACAAGTTGATTGATGGCCTTATCCAAGGATGCATCTTCATCAATATATTCACCTTCATCAGGGGTGTACATAAATTCTTTTACCTTTATCCGGACGGCTTTCCTGCAAATATCATTCATGGGTTTGTCCCAAAAGCGGAGTTGTTCGAGCATCGTCTTTTGAAACTTAGGAGTTAAACCGAAACGAGATAATGATCCCGGAATACCCATTGTTTCATATTTCGGTTCTAAGGCCCTCAGTATATCCAGTTGGCTCACTTTGCCGACAATATTATTATCCTTATCATATATCAGAACCGCCTTATGTGGAAAGCGGGTATGGTCAGACTCTTCTAACGCTTTTTCCAGGGCCATGACAGCATCGAATAAAGTAGCCTCTTCTGAAGCCGTTGAATATTCAGCAAACGGAATCATCAGTTCTCTCACGATTTTCTTTTTCATACTAATCCTCCTGAATTATTTGATTTAGTGCCCTTGTCTTTAGGGATAAATGTATAGGTTGGAAATTTACCGGCAGGATGTTATAAGTATTTTCTTGCTTT
>MAXL01000415.1 GCA_001751005.1 Desulfobacterales bacterium S5133MH16 | reverse complement strand
TCAGCGGCTCGGCTTAATATTTTGCCTTTCAGAAAAAACAAATAATAATCAAAAGTAAGATCAAAGCTTTTAAGAGCAATACGCTTCAGCAAACCCAGGTGCATTTCTCTTCTGACTGAAATTTCAGGCACAACTGTAATACCGTAACCTTCAGCCGCCATCCGCTTGGCGGCTTCAATATTATGAAGTTCAATCGAATTGGCTGGGTAGTTACGACCTGCTTTTTTAACAAACCACTGACTGACAAGTTCCCGGGTCTGCGTCCCCTTCTCCCTCCAGATAAAAGGAATCTTGAGCAACTCATCGGCTGCTACCGACCGCTTAGCCGCAATCGCATGTTCAGGCGATACAACCATAAAAAGCCTCTCCCGGTGAATCAGGGTCCCTGCAAAGCCGGCATGGGGTCTGATCTTGCCGGCAAAACCCAGATCGATCTTACCGTCAGCCAGCATACTGTGAACCGTATTTGAATTGCCCATTTTAAGGTCGAGCTCTATTCCCGGATACCTTTTATTGTATCGACCGATTGTCCGGGGCAGGAAATAGGTTCCTATAACAGCGGTAGAACCGATGGTAACCTTGCCCTTTTTGAGATCCTGCATGTGGCTGAAGATCGCCTCTATCTCGTCATATAAATGAAACAGCCTGCCCGTATAAGATAAGAGAATTTCGCCTTCGCTGGTAAGCCGGACCTGTTTGCCCGATCGGTCAAACAGGGTAGTCCCCAGAAAGAATTCTAGAGCCTTAACCTGCTGACTGACCGCCGGCTGGGTTAGAAAAAGCTCTCCGGCAGCCAGAGTAAAACTCCCGGCTTGTGCCACATGGTGAAAGGTTTTCAACTGATCAAAGTTCATAAATTTTACTTATAGGTATTATTGTTTATTATAATTTGACCTTATAATGAAATTGATATATTCAGTCAAGCAGTATAAGACAATCGATGGAAACAAACCATTTTTTTGGCTGTCAAAATGACCTCAATAGTTAGGAGTATTGTATGGACAAGATTATACCCAGATATGAATTTCGTGCATTCGCTCAAAATTTTGGAATGGTGGAGACCAAAATGCGGAAGCTTTCCAAATGCGAGATCATCCGAGAAAGTCCGGAAGTATACATCGTTTCTGCCGCTAACAACGAAAACAACACTAAGATTCGTGATATTAAAATGGACATCAAGGAGCTTGTAGAAAAAAAGCAGGGCTTGGAACGATGGAATCCGCGCATGAAGGGTGAGTTTCCCATGCAAACCGATGTCATTAAAAATGAAGTTTTTCAGGCATTTGCCGTCAAGGAACCAGATTTTGTAAGAGACGAATATACTCTGGATCAATATCTGGACGAACTTATCATTCCTCATCCTGAACTATCTGCGGTGAAAGTCTTCAAGCGACGGTTTGCTTTTACAATTAACGGTTGCATTACCGAAATAGCCCAACTGCTAATCAACGGTGCCGCCATTCAAACCGTTGCTGTGGAATTGGAAGATATTGATGCGATTCTAAAAGCCAAAGAGATTCTCGGCTTGACCGAATACGAAAATGTGAATTACCTGCTGGCTATCAAGCGAGTCATCGGCATGGAACCACTACCGGCGTAGTGCATGGTGTACTGGGAAAATTGCATTAGACCAGATACGGAAGAAAACGGAGAGACGGAAATAATTCGAAAAGAAATGCTGAAAGCTCAATGCTCAAATCTGATGGAAAATGAAGAAACCCGACAAACCGGTGATAAGGAGAGTTAAGCGATGGGGACTGAAATCGAAAGAAAATTTCTTCTAAAGGGTGATTCCTGGCGATCTCTGGTCAAAGGGACTAAATACAGGCAAGGGTATCTAAGCAGTGCCAAAGAACGGATCGTACGGGTACGCACCATAGATGACAAAGGCTATTTAACCATCAAGGGGATTACTACCGGGGCCACCCGGGTGGAATACGAATATGATATTCCTGAAAATGATGCAATGGAGATGCTGGATGATTTGTGCGAGAAACCCATCATCGCAAAGAATCGGTACAAAATCGATTTTGCCGGATTCATTTGGGAGGTCGACGAGTTCTTCGGTGAAAACCAGGGATTGATTGTGGCCGAGGTAGAACTGGAAAGCGAGGATCAGCGTTTTGAAAAACCGGAGTGGATCGGTGATGAAGTGACGGGTGATCCCAAGTATTTCAACTCCAATCTTGTCATTAACCCGTACATTAAATGGTGAAAGCATGATTCCGAAAGGGGTGATGGTTCTATGGACTATATCGAGGTAAAAGGTCTGACCAAGATCTTCGGTAAAGATGTCGTCGCTGTTGATAATGCCAATTTCACTTTGCAACACGGCGAGTTTATCAGCCTGCTGGGCCCGTCCGGCTGTGGAAAATCGACCATTCTGAATATGGTTTCGGGTTTGATCGAACCCACGGAGGCGGAAATCTTTGTCGATGAAAAATGCTTTTTTTCGCATTTTAAGGGGATAAATGTACCCGCCGAAAAGCGGGAGATGGGGATGGTGTTTCAGGATTTTGCCCTCTGGCCCCACCTGAATGTTTTTGAAAATGTGGCTTTCGGTCTGCGCTTGCGAAAGGTACCCTCTAAAGAGATCAAGAAAAAGGTGCTGGAATCCCTGGAGCTGGTGCAGTTGCCCGGCCTCGAAAAAAGGCTTCCCAAAGAACTGTCCGGGGG
>MAXL01000414.1 GCA_001751005.1 Desulfobacterales bacterium S5133MH16 | reverse complement strand
TTTACAATATGCTGATATTACAGCAACAAATCATAGGGTATGTTCCATTCTTGAATTCGCAAGTGCCAATTCCGTCCAGAGTTAACGAGGTCTGGATTTATGAATCTTCGAAAAAGGTCTCCAGGAATACTACTATTTGTTCACCATCCCTAAGCCTTATTTGTGTAAATTCGTGTAAATTCGTGGCTGAGTATTTTGAAGTTTTTGCAGAAAAAGGAGGTTTTGATGCACAGTAAAAGAAGGACCTTATTTGGTTGGTCTATGGCAGTTATGATGATCATTCTGCTACTGTCAGTTTCGGTTCATGTTTGGGCACAAATAGATTCTGAAACGGCAACAAAAGGAAAAAGGAGCTTTTATCTGGTGGGCATGGGTCCGGGGGATCCCGATCTGGCGACTGTCAGGGCTATGAAAATTGTTGAGGAAGCGGATTTGATCATCTGTCATAAAAGCCTCAATGAAAATTTTTTTCGTGTTCTCAAAAAGAAAAAGGCGATGTACATACCGGTGGATGGCTGGATATGGTTCGGTTACGGAAAAAAGGCAGCCGATTTTCAAGGCAAACAGCTTGAAAAATTTCAATCCAGCGAAAAGATGCGTGGCCAGGTTATCACTAAAATACGTGAGGCAATAAGGAAAGGGAAGAGAGTGGCAGTTCTGGCAAGTGGCGATCCACTCATCTACGGACCGTGGAGTTGGACCCTTGAGGAGTTTCAGGATCTCGATCCAGTGGTAGTGCCGGGAATAAGTTGCTTCAATGCCGCCCATGCTGCCCTGAAAAAGGATGTTACATGGAGCGATACGGTCAAATCGACTATTCTAACCGCAGACGACTGGCCAGGGACAAAAGACACTATTGGAAATCTTGCCAGCCACCAGGTTACCATGGTCGTTTTCACAATGGGCCTTGAGCTTAAGGACCTTATAGAGAAGCTTTCCACGAATTATCCGCCACATACCCCTATTGCGATCATTTGTCATGCCGGTTACAAGGAAAAGGAACACGTCATAAAGGGAACGATCGGCACCATCCTAGACAAAACACAAAACCAAAAACTTCCTTTCGAGCATTTAGTTTACGTTGGAGAAAATCTGAACTTTAAGTGGAAAAAATAATTAGCTATTTGCTGAAAATTTAATTTTTTAGATCGAATCTGAAAATCCTGATCTTACCGTAAGAGCATGAGAATCGGTCCAAATTTTCAAAAAGTTGGTCTCGCTTTCACAGTTTCTCGTTGCAGGTGTTCCAAGAAAGATCGTTCTAAGCTTACGGATGAACAGAAAAAAGCAAGGTCCGAAGAAAGACGTAAAAGACGGGCGGAACTCGTTTCCAAAATTCGCTCGCAAATCGCCAAAGGGGAAACGGTCTCTGTTTTGGATAGTGGTGACCCCCTCGTCTATGGTCCAATGGCCTGGTATCTCGAGGAGTTCAAAGACCTGCACCCCGTAGTTATTCCTGGTGTGAGCTGTTTCAATGCGGCAAATGTCGCTTTGCGCAAGAGTATAACCTCGGGTACCGAGACCCGCTCTGTGGTTCTGACCTCAAGACGTGACATAGAAAAGATGTCGGCACACCACCCTACTATGGTGATTTTTACAACGGGGACCGAGTTTAATGATCTCATAACAAGACTCACAAACCCCCATAGCAATCGTCCTTTATGCAGGATATAAGGAAAAGGAAAGGGTGGTCAGGGGCACATTAAAGAACATCATAAATAAGGAACGGGAACGAAATAACTTCCCCATTTATGCATCTCATCTTCAGGCTGTCTTTGGCCGATCTTCATGAGCAAAGTCCGCGAAATAGCTTGCTATGCCTGTGGCTTTGCTCAATCAGATTGACCAAATCCAACCTAAATCTTAGCGCCTTAACGGGAAAGTTATTCCGTCCCCGTTCCTAAGGTTGGAGATGAAAAGCTCCCGTTTGAGCACCTGATCTATGTGGGGGACTTTTTGAAGCAAAAGATGAAAAGAGATCGTTAACGCGATGATCGAAGATTGGAGCAAGAGGAGGCTTACGATGAAGAAGATTATAATGATTACTGTTTTGCTATCGATTGTGCTGCTTGCCGTTCCTCCACTCGGCTTAGCCCGGGAAGTAGATGAGGAAAAAGCAGAAAAAAAGGTTCACAAAGTGGGGGAGATACAGGTTACCGCCCCCAGAGATAACGAAGGTATCGTCGTTGCCCCCTCCACCACTACTATAAACGTTGAAGAGTATAAGATACCCGGTATCCCGCAGAATATCACCGACATCCTAAAGGACCAGGCGATCATCGATTTTCGTGGAACAAGTGATTTGGTTCCATCCAACGATACTATCTATATGAGAGGTTTCGACGGCAGACGTTTCATTACTGCTGTGGATGGCTTGACAATTGAAAAGTCAGGAAATGGATATAGTAATTACGCGGTGGACTATGCCCTTCTGTCGTTGGGACAGATAGAAAAGGTTGAAATCATGCCTGGTCCTCACTCAGCCCTTTACCCGGGGCAGAGTATCGGAGGTGTAATCAATTTAGTGACAAAAAGACCTGAAAAATATCCGACTTTAAAACCTGATTTCAAGGCAGCAGCCAGTTACCGGTCTTATAATACCCAGAATCACAGTGTCAATGCAGATGGTGGTGTTCGATCATTTGTATACGGTCTTGGCTTTCAAAATTATCACACCGATGGATACCTGAGGCACAATGAGACGGACATAGATACCCTTTATGGCCGGCTCGGGTATATCCTCCCCTCTGACGGATATATCACTTTAAGCACATCACATACCGATCAAGATCGTGAGAGCCCCGTTAAAAATGATCCGGCCAGAACTGACTATGATCCTGATGACCCGGTGGTAACAGCAACTAGCTATGAGCCATGGCAAGAACCTGTAATGGATAAGGAAGCACGTTCCTATCGGTTAAACTGCAAACAGCCCACACCCATTGGTATCTGGACCCTCGGGGCATACTACAACGAGGAAGAAAGCGAGAGGTTTTCTTGGGAGTATATAGACAGGACTGATCCGGCCAAAGGAGTTCAACGCAGCAGTTCTTGGGATGTCGAATGGGATCAGTGGGGCGGAAGGATTCAAGATGAGATAGAGTTTTCTAAAAATCACATCTCAACCTTAGGTTTTGATACTGTGATCGCACATTGTAAGGGCAGCCAAAGCCGGCACAAGAGACTTGATAGAAGGGCCGGATACCTTCAGCACAAATGGACGATGATTCCAGGACTGATTCTCACTGCCGGCCTGCGGTACGAAGATGTTGACACCTGGATCAGCAACCGGACCACGAGGACGGAAAGCGGATACTGTAACAGTGCAAGAAAACAAGATTATATTGACAGACATTTTAGTGGATTTGCGCCCAAGTCTTTTCTTAGTTACGAACTCGATCATCTCTCAGAAATGCTGCGAGACACATCTTTATCCGTTGGAGTCAGCAAAATATGGCATGCGCCGACCAGCGGAATGGACATGCACTCGAGTGGACTTCCAGGGTTTTATTTGGAGCCCGAACACGGCATTGGATATGATTTTATACTCATGAGGAGACTTTGGAGGGATGTTAACCTGAAGGTCAACTACGCATTTTATGAGATCAAAGACTATATAGCATGGAACCATAGTTTTGCTGAATATATTCCAAGCAAAAGCAACCCCGTCCCGCCAGGCCTTGAATACAGCGACGCCAAGATCAATCTTGAGAAGGTTCACCGGCATGGTGTAGAAGTAGAACTTAATGGACACATTTTAGATAATCTATCGCTTTACGCCAGCT
>MAXL01000413.1 GCA_001751005.1 Desulfobacterales bacterium S5133MH16 | reverse complement strand
AGGCAAGAGAGGTTCTTGAAAACCAGGAACTTCGTCAAAAAATGGTCGAGACAAACTACGAAATTGCGACACGCAACTACTCTTACACGGTTCTACAGCAAAAACTTAAAAATCTTATTTTTGACTGTATTGCCTGTAATCCGGAAAATATGAAAAAATAGTTTTTTGCGTAAAATTTCACAGCAGTCCTTTGGGAGTAAAATATCTGAAACTTGCATGAAAGTGTGCTTTAAGAAAACTCTTTGACCCCTGAACTACTTAACAAGGTCTGAATTGTTATTGATAATGAGAATTGCCGACTAACGATCAGGAATTCATTCTAAGATGAGCCAAATATATCCAATCGGCGGTGGAAAAGGAGGTGTTGGAAAAAGCTTTATCACGGCCAGTCTTGGCGCACTGCTGGCCAAGTGGGGCAAAAAAGTCGTACTGATCGATTTGGACCTTGGCGGTTCAAACCTTCACACCTTGCTGGGGATTAACGACCAGCAAGGAGGGATAAACAGATTTTTAGATAAAACAGAGAAGAATCTCGAGAATACGGCTGTTTCCACCGTTATACAGAATCTATTTTTTATAAGTTCTTCGCTGTGTTCCATGGAAATTGCGAATTTGTTACACGCGCATAAACTAAAAATAATAAACGCGATACAAAAGCTTTCTTTCGATTACATTCTCCTCGACCTTGGGACCGGAACAAATTTTAACACTCTCGATTTTTTCTTAACCTCGAATCAGGGAATTTTTATATGTACACCCGAACCCACGGCAATCGAAAATTCCTTTCGATTCATTAAGGCTGTCTATTTAAGAAAATTGAAACATATCGTTAAACGGCACTCCTTTAACTCTGCGGTAAAGAAAGCTATTATCCGCCCAAATCACGAAGCAGTTACATCGCCGGATATCATAGAAATTGTGCTAAAACATGATCCTGATCGTGAAAATTTTTTGAGAAACAGTTTAAGCAAATTTAAATCCAAGTTTATCTTAAATCAGTTTCGTAAAAATTTAGATCCAACCATTGGATATAAAATTGAAGACTTATGCAACAGGCATTTTTATTCTAATTTTCAGTTTCTCGGGAATGTCGGTTATGATGTGCGGATTCATGATTCAGTTCTTTCAAAAAAAATCTTTGTCCATAGATACCCTTATACACCACCGGCAATCGATATGAAAAAAATTGCGGAAAAGATAATCAACAACAGGCCATCGGTATCACTGACAGGGGAAATTTCATGAAAAATTTTGACGGACTAAATTATTACGAAATTCTAAAAATTCCGGCAAATTCGGCCTCTTTTGAAATTAAGCGTGCTTACAGGGATGCCCTGTCAATTTATAACGAAAATTCTCTGGTTACCTATTCTTTGTTTTCAAATAAGGAAAGAGACAACATTCTTATAACACTTAAAGAGGCTTTTTTAACGCTGACAGATGAAAACAAAAGGGCCGAATACGATAGTATTCTTGGTGATTCCGGACAAATTGAAGTGCCAATTACACCCATACAAAATCAAGAAAAGCCGCCCCGCGCTCATACATATAATATGACAGACAATGACAATTCTGCTGAAAGGGTTAAAAACAAATTGAGAAAAAAGGAAATCGAAAAGCTTTCCAATGAAATCCTTTCTAAAGATTCGATTTCAGGTGAAGATTTAAAAAGACTGAGAAAAGCAGCAGGGATCGAACTATCTGAAATTAATGCCGTTACTAAAATCAGTGTTTCTATTATAAAGTCAATGGAAGAAAACCGGATCCAGAGTCTTCCTCCTATCCTTTATTTAACAAATTTTTTAAGACAATATGCGGAAACGCTTCAAATAGATCCAAAGAAAATTATTGACGGTTATTTGAAAAACATCTCTCTTGCTCAAAAAAAGTGATCGTTTTGTAAAAAATGATACCTGCCTATATGACTGCCGTGTATTTCGGACCGACGATTAAAAGATTGTTAGATATGGTAGACTGAATTTTTTCCATTTTGCTCCCAAAAACGATATCTTTCAAAAGGTGGTGACCATATGCACCCAGGACAACGAGGGCGTTATGAGGCACATCATAGAGGTTTTCTTCAAGCGTCCTGTTTTTTAAAAAATGCCATGTATTGACATAACGGCTCATTTCTTTTTCTAAATTTTCATCCGCAATAAGCTTTTCATATGATTCCTGTGATTTGTTTTCTACCAGGGTAAAAACATCAAGACGCATGCCGGAAACTCTGCATATACGAAACCCCACTTTTAGGGCATTGAACGCATTGACCGAACCGCCGAAAAACACGGCAATACTTTCCCACTCTTTATAAACCGGACTGGTGATAAGAACCGGAAATTGTGCGGACTTAACGATGCGTCTGACCCGTGGCCCGATGTAACCCAGGCCGATTTTTGAAGACAGGTCGCTGATGCTTCGAGGGCAGCTCATGTAGTCGAAATTCGTATGGATATCCGGCAGGGTTGAGGCGGTATAATGTTTTGGATCTAAAAACCTGGGTTCCACACCTGCTTGTTCCAACACTTCGGTAGCGTGTTCCAAGGCAGTGTCCGGGGACGAAAGATACGAATTGTCAAGGTCAATCTGGACCACATCGTTTTCAAAATACATTAAAAATTTATTAGACTTGGGGATGTAAATAACCGGGGAGACTTTTGCCTGCTTGGAAAAATAGATCGATTGGAGCAGCGTTTCCCTCCCCAGAGGATTGTTTCGGAAAATATGGAGTAATTGGTGATTCATTTGACTCTCCTTTCCGAGACCTTTGAAAAATGTTCAATTTTCGAAGCTCTCTTTCTGTAATCTTCATTATATCGACTGGCTCGTCTGAACCATAAGCTCTCTGCGATATTGATCCAGAAGACTCCCTTTTGAAATCAGACCGATGAACCTGTTGTTTACGACAACCGGCATGGAAAAAAGACGATTCGCATCCATTTTGCGAATAACATCGTCCAAATCGTCATCAGGGTTGACAATGTCAACCCTGGTATTCATGATCTGACCTAAAAATACGGTATCATACATGACCGGATTGAAGAGATATTGCCGGATATCATCCAAATGAATTATTCCCATAAAATGACCGGTCTCTTCATCTTCCACCGGAAAATAGTTGCGATGAGATTTTTTGACGATGTTGATAAAATCGCGCAGCAGCATGTTTTGTGTCACGGCAATGCAATCCTTTTCTATAAGTTCTGAAACATTAAGATCGGATAAAACCCGTGCATCGGTGCCGGGTCTTAAAAGGTGACCATACTCTACAAGTTCTTTCATATAATAAGCCGCCGGTTCAATATAATGGCAGAGACTTGTGGTAATAGCAGATACAATAATCAGCGGCAGAATAACTTCATATCCTCCGGTAATCTCTACAATAAGAAAGATTCCGGTAAGAGGCGCCTGTAGCATCCCGCTGATAAGACCCGCCATTCCCAGCAAAGCAAAGCATCCCTGGTTTACCCATGATACGGAAGGCCATAGCAAAGCAAGACCATGGTGATAAGTCAATCCCGCAAAACATCCGATGACCAGGCAGGGCGCAAATATTCCACCGGACCCCCCCCACCCCAGGGTCAAAGCGGTGGCAACAATCTTTGCGATCATAGCAAGTCCCACAATTGCAAGTCCCTGTGAAAAATTGCCCTCAATGGTGGTTTGAACCACATGGTACCCTTTACCCAGAACCTCCGGAAGGAACAGGCCGATCAGGCCAACCGCGCAACCGCCTATGGCTGCCCTTATCCATAAAGGAGCCGGCAATTTCTTTGCTATTTTATCCATGGATCTGAGCAGCCGAGTCAGCAGAATTGCAGCAGCAGCAGTCAATACAGCCAATCCAACGCAGGCAAGAATGTCCATATGGCTGATATTGAACAGACGGTGGCTGAAAGGAATCTGGTTTCCCTGAAGGATGCGGCTGATTTCAGTACCCACTACCGACGCAATGGCAATGGGAACGATATTTACGGATTTCCATTCTCCGATGATCACTTCAATGGCGAATACCATTCCGGCAATCGGCGCATTGAAGATGGAAGATATTGCACCGGCCGCTCCACAACCGACCAGTGTTACCCGCTGGCGGTCATTTAAGGAAAAATATTTTGCGATATTGGAGCCGATTGATGCGCCGCTTATAACAACCGGTGCTTCGGGACCTGCCGAGCCTCCGCTGCCGATGGTAAGAGCGCTGGAAATGATCCTGGAAAAACTTGAGCGGAACCTGAGCAGGCCGCCATAGCGTGATACACTGTAAATGACTTCCGGCACACCGTGCCCGGCCCCTTCTTTAACAACTTTTTCCAGAAACAGGGAAGAGAGCGCAGCGCCTATCGCCGGCAGCACAAAAATCCACCAGTAATGGCGTAAATGATGAAACCAATTGAACATGGCCTTTAGTGCCCAGTTAAGAACAACGGATGCCAGACCGCTGCAACTGCCCACAATAATGGCCGCCAAAATAAGCAGCAGACGATCGTCTAAACGAAAAATGCTCCAGTTTGCAGGATAGCGCCAGGATTGAAAAATGCGCATATTGCCAATACCTAAGTTTCTGCTCTATCGAGTTGTTTTTCGAAATCAGCTATTTTTGCAAAAAACGTTGTTTCATCAGGGGATGTTTTTAAAAATTCCACAAATGAACTATCGCGAACACAAAAAGAAAACCTTGAAAGAAGATGGAGATGAAATTTAATAGACTGGCTTAAAAAAATAAACATAACAAACACCGGCCGGTCATCCACTGCGCCAAAGTCTATGGGTTTTTCAAGAAAGCATGTGCTTATTATCGGGCTATTCATAGCGTCCGACAGCGGATCTCGGGGATGAGGAATGGCAACCCCTTTGCCGATGCCGGTTGATGTAAGGCGTTCTCTTTCAAGCAGGAGTCGATAAAGTTCTTTTTTTGAGGTTTTGGATAAAACAGGCATATGGTCAACGGCGGATTTCAACGCCGTTTCCATGTCATCCCCTTTAAGATCATGCAATACACCGCCACGCTTCATGGCGGACAGGAGGTTTTCGGGTTTCTCTTCATACTCCCGAGATTTAACTTTTTCGGGCATTGAAAACGGCAGTCTATACATTTTAGCCCATTTTTTCAGAGCCGATTCGTTAAATAGATAGCCGTTGCCGGTTTTTTGTATGGGTATTCTTCCCTGGCGTATCCAGCGTTCTATGGTAATTACATGAAGATTAAGGCACTGGGCAACCTCATGTATTGTCATTTTCATACAGGTATCATGCAACAAAAAGATTAAAATTTGACGGTCTCGTAAAAAGTCCAACTTCTGCGTTGTGCTGCATTTCGTAATCATTCAACGTACGAAAAGTACGCCTCATGATTACAAAATTT
>MAXL01000412.1 GCA_001751005.1 Desulfobacterales bacterium S5133MH16 | reverse complement strand
CTAATATCATCAATAAAGAATAAATACGATTACATATTCATTGATTCCTCTCCGTTGTTGATATGTTCGGACTCTTTGTCCCTGGCAATCGCCTCTGACACCACTTTCCTGGTCATCCGGGCAAACGAGACTCAGTGGGAAGTAGCTGAAAAAGCAAAGCTTTATCTTCAAGATAGCGCTTGTTCTATTGATGGAGTGATATTGAATCGCGTTCTGCACTATATTCCTCAATCAATCTATAAAAGGCTGTAGTCAGGCTCTTAGCGCCTGTTGCGCGGCAAACAGCTTTGTTTTGCAGTTAGCACAATAATTTCAATATATTGAATCGCTGGTAACCATCTGAAATAATAAAAGCTAACAGCTAATTGCTAAGAACTGATCGCTCATCTTAGGTTCTAATTATTTATGTATGATGAAAATTCTATTAGTTTCATTGCATCACGTGGAATACACGGCTGAATTAGCCCGAGCCTTGAGCCATAATCATAATTTGCAACTTGTGCTTTCCATGCCCAGGGTAGCTCAAACTATTAACAAAGACTTGGACAGATTGGGCGATGGGGCTTCCTATACGCTACTTGAAAAATACTCCGGAAAGAATCCAAAAATACTGCATAATTTTATTGTCATACTAAAACTGTTGAATAGGTTCAGACCAGACATTATCCATATACAGGAATCCTCTGATCTTTCAAACTTAGCCTTTATTATGTGGGCTGCCGCCCCCCTGGTTGTCACCGTGCATGATGTTAACCCTCATTTGGGGAGTAATAAAGGCAGGCATTTAATGAGAGGCTTGCATAAGTTTGCTCGCAGGTACATATACGGAAAAATAATAGTTCATGGAGAACGGCTGAAAAACGAATTGATGAAAGGGACAGGACGGTCTTTGCATAGCGTTTTCACGATTCCCCACGGGTGTTTGTTCTCATTTGATTCGGCCTGCCCAAACACTACAGAGGAAGAAGAGCACTCCATCCTTTTTTTTGGGCGCATTCAGGAATACAAGGGTTTGCGGTATCTGATCAAGGCGACTCCGTTGGTGGCGGAAAAAATTCCCGATTTCAAGGTCATTATTGCCGGAACCGGAAAAGATCTGGCCGAACACAGAAATTTGCTCAAAGGCAATCCCCATTTCGAAGTACATGACCATTTCATTCCAAACGCCGAAGTTCATCGTTTTTTTCGTCGATGTTCCTTTGTAGTGCTTCCCTATATTGAGGCAAGCCAGAGCGGCGTTGTGGCGATGGCCTTTGTTTTTGGCAAACCTGTTGTTGCGACAGATGTAGGGAGCTTGGGGGAGATGATAGAAGATGGAAAGTCGGGCATTCTTGTGCCGCCGTGTGATGTGAAAAAACTTGCGGATGCGATTATCTACTTATTGCAGTGCAAGGACATCAGGAAGAAAATGGGCGTCGAGGCATTAAAAGCGGCAAAGAGCACCTTCAGCTGGAATCGCATCGCCCGTTTAACTGAGCAGGTCTATGAAAAAGCGCGCAAATAAAATGAGCGAACGCACTCAATGCAATCAAGCGTTACTCTATCAAATTAGGGCTGAAATAGAACAAATGAAGTTCAAGGTTAGCGAGCCCTTAGTTCAAGAAAAATAATACGAGTTTGCATGCCAACTCAGTTGTTGAACAGGTCTTATTGATGATCAAAAAAATATTTCGCAAATTAGCTAAGTACATCTTTTTTAAACGTGAATGCTTGCTGCTGGAAGCACCTTTAAAGCACTCAAGAAAGATAACAGCGGAGGGTATTGAACTGCGTTCAGCCCGTGAAGATCCGGATTTTTTGCCGAAAGTAAAGGAGTATTTCCCTGGGAAATACAACCTTTTCAAAAAACGGCTTGATCAGAATTTATATTGCTTTGCAATCTATTTTGATCGGGGTAAGCTAGGGGCGTTTACCTGGTATGCCACTGAAGATTACTATGAACCGATGTATAGATACACGTTTAAGCTTGCCCCACACCAAATTTATCAATTTGATGGATACGTAGCTCCGGAGTTCAGAAAAGGTATGCTTGCGCCAAGGCTTATGTTTTATTACGCACACAATTATTTCTTTTGCAAAGGGTATACGCATACAATTGTATCTGTAGATAAGTCCAATGCAAGGAATCTAAAATTTCATTCTTTTTGGAGATTTAGAGAGACTGGGGAGAAGATCGTTACTTATTTCATTTTTAAGAGGCCGTTTACACATAGTGAAACATATTCGGAGCGCTATCTTAAATTGCGATAAGAGAATGAGTCATGCAGCAAGTAAAAGGCGTTGTTTTTTAACATTATGCAATAAAGGTCTTATGGACTTCTCTGAAAATAAACTACCCGATTTCAAAATATTACCAAGTTATTATAGGGTGTTATGAAATTATTTGGGTAGGCTTTTTTCAGGGAAGTCCCTTATGGCGTGATCAAAACATGAGAGTAGATATCATTCAGGACATCGAAGGCTTTAAAAAACTCAAAGAAGCCTGGAATTATCTTGCCGCAAGCAGCCGGGATACGACGCCGTTTCATACCTTCGCCTGGAACAAGACCTGGTGGGAGGTATACGGCACCAAGCGCAGGCTGTTTGTCATACTGGTGTATTCTCAGGCACGGCTGGTGGCGATTTTTCCCCTCATGATCTCCCTGGAAAGCATAGGTATCTGTTCCATACATAAGATGCAGTTCATTGGTGTCGGCAAATCTGACTATCTTGGTCCAATTTTGGCTGGAGATCCGGAGACCCTGTGGCTTCACGCGGTTGAAGCGATCTATGATCACCGTTGTTTGTGGGATGTTGTAGAATTTAGAAGGATGCGCGTAGTGTCAAATGCTTTCCAGGGTTTGCAAAAGGTTCTTACTGGCTATAAAAGAATGAAATTAATTACGAGGAAGGATAAGCATTGTCATGGTTGTCCGGCTATCATTATAAAGGGCACCTGGGAAGAGTATTATAAAGAGCGTTTGTCAAAGCACGCGCGGAAAAAATTTCGAGAAAAATATAGCAGACTCAAAAGAAAAGGAAAGCTCTCTTTTTTTGAGAGCACGGGAAATAAAACTCTGCCTGACTTTCTTGATGAGATGGCAAAAGTAGAACACGCATCCTGGAAGGGGCTTGAGAAAACAGGTTTTTTTGGGCATAAGAAAGATCGGGAGTTCATGATCAGGATCTGTTTAGCATTTGCTGACTTAGGCTGGCTTAGCATTTTTGCTCTCCGGCTTGACAGGCGACTATTAAGCTACCGCATCGGTTTCAATTATGTCAACCGGTATTACTTATATAGCTCAGCTTACGATCCTGAATTCAAAAAATATTCGCTTGGTATATTGCTCCTGAAATATACTATTCAGAAATGCTTTGATAAAGGTAATAATGAGTATGATTTTGGCCAGGGAGAACAGCAATTTAAGTTAGATTGGTCAAATAACTTATGGGAAATAAACAAGGTTTTATTGTTTCATTCTAAATGGTTGTCGAGCATGTGTTTTATGTTTGAAAAGCACCTTTACCCAAGAGCTGTGGCCTTGAAACAGAAATTGGAAAAATGAGCAGTTTTCGTTCAGGCACAAATTAGTCGGAGTATATTTGACGAATGTATAATAAAAAAAACAAAAAAAAGCTGCTGATAATTGGTATTGACGGTGGAACATTAGATATCGTGCTTCCCCTGGTAAAAAGAGGAGTGCTTCCAAATATTGAAAATCTGATAAATAATGGAACCTATGGAACACTTTTATCAACAATTCCACCGGTTACTGCCCCTGCGTGGTCTTCATTCATTACCGGAACAAATCCCGGCAAGCATGGTGTTTTCTATTTTTTCAAGAAGGGGAAAGATGGAGAAAGAATTTTGGTAAATCTCAGACATATGAAGGGGCTTCCCTTTTGGAGAGTGTTGAACCGGCATGGGAGCAAAGTCGGACTGATAAACATACCACTCACCTACCCGCCGGAACGGGTGGACCGATTTATGATTTCAGGAATGCTTGTTCCTCAGGGATCAAATGATTATACCTATCCCCCCGAGCTGCTCTCCAAATTAGACAACTACTATGTGGATATAGATGGCTTGATGGTGAAAAACGAATGGCGAGTGGAAAAGCTTATCAAAAAAAGCAGGGAGATGTTCGTCCGAAATGTATTCAATATTTCTAAAACAAGAACTCACAATGCGCTGAAGCTAATGAAAAGCGAGCCGTGGGATTTTTTCATGGTTGTTTTTACAGGATCAGATCGGATATGCCATTTTTTTTGGAAAGACCTCAATAGCGGAAAATCTCCATCATCCATAGTTGAGGACTATTATATTTTTCTTGATTCAATGATAGGAAAGCTCGTGAAGGAGGCAGGGGAAGATACCTGTAAGATGGTAATGTCAGACCATGGTTTCGGGTCGGCCGCAACCAGAAAAATCAACGCTGTTGCGCTTGCGGAACAATTGGGTGAGACAGTGTTTGTGCCTTATTTTCGCCTTTTCCATTTGCGAAACAGGCTTTTGGGAAAGATAGGCAAAAAAAGGCGGATTTCTATGGAAGATTATGTGGACTCAAAACGGTCTAGAATTTTGTTTGAGCCTATCTATGCGAATTTTTTGGGTATTTCTATAAACCTGAGGAGCGATGACGGGTACGGCATTGTTCGCCCGGGTGAAGAATACCGGGCCCTCAGGGAAAAAATAATCAAGAAGTTGGAGAATCTGTCCGATCCTGTTTCAGGAAAACGACTGGTAGAAGAGGTGCATACCCGTGAATCTTTATATCAAGGAGCATTTGTAAAGGATGCCCCGGATATTGTGGTTCAATTTTCCTATGATTGCAAGGTAGGGTTTAGCCCCCTGAAAAGGGCACTGGTGTGTAAGCACAAGGATCCGATCAAAACCGGAGATCACAGAAGAGAAGGTCTCTTTATTGCGTCGGGTTCCCAAATCGTATCCGGCCGTTTGGAAACGGAGTTATTCATACAGGATGTAACCCCTACCCTTCTCTATTTGCTGGGTGCACCCATTCCTGAAAGTTATGACGGCCGTTTGATCAGAGAACTGTTCAGTGATGAATACCTGATGCAACATCACCCTCAGTATGACTTTGCCGAAAGGCAAACCGGCAGGGGCTCAGATGGACAGGAGGTCGATTCTCAAAAAGAGTTTGAAGAGTCCAAAAAGCTCCTCCGAGCCCTTGGATATATGTAGTGCCCGCGTTTTCAATTGAGCGATTGAAAGACACTTTTTTTGCCTTGAAGTCTGCCTTTGGCTCATGGATTCAGGTCCGGAATTACGAAAATGATTGAGGATCAAGTGAGCAATCTTTCTCGGGAAAACAGTGCACCAGAATTAACCATTGCCAAAAATGCCGGTTTCGGACTGGGAGGTAGCCTCATCACTGTCCTTGTGAGGCTTACCATCAGTATTGTCATTACCCGGTCAATAGGGCATGAATCCTTTGGAGTCTATATATTGGCCATTGCTATAGTCTCTGTAGCCGAAATCATAGCGCTTCTCGGCATGGAAAATACGGTAGTTAAATTCGTTTCCCAATTTAGATCCCTCAATGACGCACCCCGTTTGAGAGGGACCATCTTTTGGGGTATCGGTTTAGTTTTGGCGCTTAGTTCTTTGATCTGCGCAGGATTGTTCTGCATAAGCCACTTTTTGGGATACCACATTTTTGACAAACCCCCTCTTGTCCATATTCTCAAAATCATGGCTCTTTCTCTTCCCTTCTCCTCTCCTGGCAAAGTGCTGACAGCTTCGCTGCAAGGGATTAAGCTTGTCAAATACAAAGCGCTCGTGCAGCAGGTTTTGATCCCGTTTTTCCGGCTTGTTTGTGTAGTGTCGGCGATTGCTCTTGGATACCGGCTGACAGGCATTGCCTGGTCCTATGTCATGGCTGAGGTACTGGGCATCATGTGTAGCGGCTACTTTCTGTTCAAAAGCTTTCCGGAAATAAGGCAAAAATCACCCAGCATATATGAGGCGAGGAAAATCACCTTCTTTTCGCTCCCCTTGCTCTTTTCAGGCATGTTTAACCGTATCGTAGCCCGTGCCGACATTCTTATTATGGGACATTATTTATCCGCGACAATGGTAGGAATTTACGGAGTGGCCCGACGTTGTCTTCCCCTGATAATAATGCCTCTTGGCGCATTCAATAGCATTTTTGCACCTGTCATCTCTGATCTTTTTGCCCGAAAAAAGAAGAAAGACCTTGAGACTCAATTCAAAACAGTAGCCAAATGGGTGTTTATGACAAGTCTTCCGATTTTCACGCTGCTCACTTTTTTCTCAAAACAAATTCTGAGCATCTTCGGCCCAGGCTTTGCTGCCGGGTCACTGTCCATGATGATTCTCTGCATCGGCCAGATGGTCAATGCAGCCACCGGGTCGGTAGGGTTTATGCTGATGATGACGGGAAGACCGTTTGCCGACTTGTTGAATTCCGGGCTACTATGTGTAATAAATGTACTTCTGAATATTTACCTGATTCCGAGATATGGAATTGTTGGGGCGGCATGCGCCAGCGCATTCTCCATTACCGCGATTCAACTGTTACGCCTGGTGGAGGTGTGGTATTTTTTAAGGATGCATCCCTATCGTTGGGATTTTTTGAAGCCTGTTTTCAGTGGTCTGTTCGCTGTTGTCATGGTCACTATGATTTCCCATTCAGGAATGAGTATTGCCGGGATGTTCAGGCTTCCAATATTGGTTACACTTTTTCTTTTGAGTTATGTTGGGTTTTTATGGCTTCTAAAGCTGTCACCTGAGGACCACATTGTATTGAATGGTTTGAGGAGAAAGTTGGGGTATCTTGATTAGGAACGGGACAGCAGAATATGTCGTCGGCTGGAAATCATCGAAAAACTTGATTACAGTCCTTTTAGGGATTATCTCCGGAATTGTTCTGATTCTTGCCGCCAGTGAAGAGAAGAAATGGCTTGTGGCCGCAGCCTTGTGTCTGATTTCCTTTTTTTCCCTTTTTGTCGTTACCAGAAACTTCAGGCTATTCTTTATCCTGGTGGCTGTTTTCGCTATTCCCATCCGTTTGGACTTTCATCTGATTTTCAAGGCAACCAGTTTTGCGCAACTGAAAAGTCTGCCCATAACGCTGTTTGACATCGCCTTTGCACTTCTTTTTATTTATTGGGTCTTACAATTACTGGTCAGACGTGAAACCTTTCGCTTTTTCGCGACAATTTCTATTCCGGCGCTCGCCTATATCCTACTGGCGGGAATCTCGGCTTTTCTCTCGCAAGACAAGGTATTAAGTTTTTCAATGCTATTGCTTATTGTAAAATCATATCTTGTTTTTTTGTACTTTGCCAACAATATAAAAACAAAAGAGGAAATATTGTGGATAGTGGGAGTACTCTCTTTTGGCATCTTATTACAAAGCATTGTGGGTATTATACAATATTTTTCAGGGAGTACACTTGGTCTGGAAATATTTGGCGAGGGTGAAAGAGCTTTCAGAACTGCTAAAGTCGGTTTAAGTTACATTTCAAGGGTAGGAGGTACTATTGGAGATCCTAATTCATTAGCTATGTATCTTAATTTTTTTCTTCCTGTGCTGTTCTGTTTTATTTTTAT
>MAXL01000411.1 GCA_001751005.1 Desulfobacterales bacterium S5133MH16 | reverse complement strand
TTACCAGTGCCTCTTTATACCCGTAATCTGAAGCTGTAAAATCGAGATGCTCAAAAATATCATGAAAAAGAATCCCGGCTCTTGCGCCTTTTGGAAAGGAGAAAATGTCCGTTCTTTCAATACGCTCAAGACCGCTCTCCGTAGTATAACCGTAAGGATCATAGGATACATCACGATCGGGCGCCGCTTCTTCCGGGACCCGCTGCGATACCATGGATGAATAACTTGAGATTTTCCAAGAGGTGTCTATTTTCCCCGAAAATTGCCGGGAAGAAATTTCTTCCTTTTCATCTTCGGGAGGTGCATATTCCACACCGTTATCCGGAGGCAACAGAGCAAGTTCTATGGTTCCTTTGGATTTGTCCGCCAGCTGTTTTAAATCTTCTAATAATTCCTCATCATTTTTCTCTGAAACCTTTGTCTTTAAAGAAGAAACCAGATCCTCTATTTTAATGTCACCCTCGGGTGTTGGCCCATAGTGAAACAGGTAGGCCATGGCAGAAGTATCCGCAGTGTTGAATCGTCCCCATACCAGGTAACACCTTTTTATGGCGCGTGTTACCGCCACGTAAAGCAGCCGCATGTTCTCTGCCAGGAGTTCATTTTGAGCAAAAACAAGATGAATATTTTTTTTACTGGAACCCAGATCCAGTGTCAGTTCCTTAGTATCATTATCATGGAATGCTATCTCCGAGTCTTTGATGAGTGATCCTCCCCATGAAAAGGGGCAGAATACCACCGGAAATTCCAGCCCTTTGCTTTTGTGCAGTGTAATAATCTTTACGGCATGTTCATCGCTTTCAAGACGAAGCTGGTGAATCTCGGATTCTGTAATAGGCGTGTTGATCTGTTCAGACAGCCACTTAATTAACCCTGTGATCCCGGTTTTTTTCTCAACCGATTCCTGGTGGAGTATTTCGGCCAGATGAAGAAGATTGGTCAGTCTTCTTTCCCCGTCCGGAAACGCCAAAAGACGTTCTCTTATTTTTTCTTTTGACATGAAGTTCCGAAACATTCTGATAAAACCGTATCGGTTCCACAGCCGGAAATACTCCCTGAAGTTGCTGACCCGGGTTTCCCACCAAAAAGGATCACTATCTGCGGAATCGATTTTGTGTCCGGAAATACCCAGTATATCGGTCACAAGAGCTGTTTTGAACAGCCGATCACTGGCAGGTTCGGAAATGCTCGAAAGAATCCTTTCCATGTCCCGGGCTTCGCGGGTATGAAAAATGTTCCCGGTATCATAGAGAACCGAGGGTATTCGTTTTAATAACAGACTTTTTTTGATTATCTGAGCCTGCCGGTTCGTCCGAACAAGAACAGCGATATCTCCGGCGTTAATCCAATCAGATTCATCATCGGACCGACTCTTTGGACCCGGAGAAATCAGGCGGGAGATTTCGTCCGTAACCGCCTTTGCGATCAACGGCACCGCTTGGGTTTTGTTCAGAAGTTTGGGCGTGTCTGTTTTTTTGTCCGATTCCCAATACCATAATATAAGTGGGGGTGAAGAGTTATCATCCATGGATTGGATTTCTTCCCCGGGGATTCCTTTTTCAAACCCGATCTGCTCAAAAACAAACGGTGATGGAACATTTGAAAATATGGTATTTACAGCTCTAATCAAACCGGGCGTTGACCGCCAGTTTTCTATCAGAGTATATTTTGAATCCGCATTGCCGGCAGCCGTTAGGTACGAAAAAATATCAGCTCCCCTGAAACCGTATATGGCCTGCTTGGGATCGCCGATCATAAACAGAACACTCTGTTTCGAATCAAAGAGTCGGCGAAATATTTCATACTGAACAGAATCGGTATCCTGAAATTCATCCACAAGGGCTGCTTTGTATTGCCGGCGAATGGCTGATGCCAACTCATTCCCGCCGGTATCTTCAAGTGCTTTTTTTATTCTTATCAAAAGATCGTCAAAAAATTGTATGTTGCTCTTCTCTTTTCTATCCGGAAGTTGTTCCCCGGCGTAACTGAACAACAAGGTTTTCAAATATAAAAGACCACGTTCCATTTCCGCTTCAAGTGCAATCCCTTTTTCATAGAGTTCGTCGCATATATTAAAAACATCGTGAGACGGGGGAATATGATTTTTTCTGGTGGACGCTTCAAGTTTGGTTGCAGTAAATTTTTCAAAATCTTTAAACACAGGAAAACCCATTGATTTTGAATCAACGAATCTATCCATGGTTCGAGCCATGGACAAAACCTTTAGGTCTCTTTTGGAAAAAGCTGTGTGCTTTGTTTTTGTCTTCGTGCTTCCGTAAAAAGTACCGCTTAAACACGGATTTTTTAATAACGGTATTACCTGTTCCTTTGACATGCGCCAGGCGATTTTAAGCTTTTTGAAAATATTTCTAAAATCATCAAGACTCTCTAAGTCAGGGGGTTCGAGTTCCGGAATAATCCTCATATCCGGCGCCTTTTTTTTTGCCAAAAGCGCTAAAAAATATTCCGGACCGGATATCTTTTTGCAGGCATAGCTTATAAATTCCCGAGGCATGCTGTAAAAATGGTTTCTCCAGAAGTCATCCACGATTTCCCTGGCTATATCGGTCTGATCGGTAACAAGTTCCGTGTCGAATAAACTTTGGGTTTCAAATGCATGCTCATTCAGCACCCTATGGCAAAAACCGTGTATGGTAAAAATAGCGGCATTGTCAAAATCAATAAGGGAGTCTTGAATCAACCGAACGGCCTGAGCCGTATTTTCATGTTTTTTGACAAGCCTGTTAATCAGATCATCGTTGCTCGATCCCTTTGAGAATGCGGATTTCGCCTTCAAAAGAGTATTGCGTATCCGGTCTTTAAGCTCTTGGGTAGCAGCCCGGGTAAAGGTTACTACCAGAATCTGATCGGTGGTAAGTTGTTCTTCGAGAACCAGCCTTAAATAGATTCCGGCAATTGCATAGGTCTTGCCGGTACCCGCACTTG
Organism: Desulfobacterales bacterium S5133MH16; assembly: GCA_001751005.1. Taxonomy (GTDB): domain Bacteria; phylum Desulfobacterota; class Desulfobacteria; order Desulfobacterales; family UBA11574; genus S5133MH16. Next base: position 1,669 of record MAXL01000411.1, on the reverse strand, counting down.
CTTCAATGAGGTTGGTTCCCGTAAGGGGGGTATTGATGGGACCAAAAATTTTCACCGAAAACCTGAATTAATTTCAATGGTTTGTAGAAATTCCGAGAAGTTTAAATTATAAATGCCGTTTTAGAAATCATGGATGCCCGTATAATTTTGAGGGGTTATTTTTTTTAATTCTTCTTTAACGGTTTGATCAACAGACAGGCTTTCTATAAATTCAACTATCGCCTTTTGGTCAATGCGCAAATGGGTCCGCGTTAATTCCTTCATGGCTTCATACGGTTCCGGATACTTTTCCCTGCGCAAAACGGTCTGGATGGCTTCACTGACCACCGCCCAATTATCCTGCAGATCGGCATGAATGGCCTCGGAATTTAAAATCAATTTGTCCAGTCCTTTTAAAAGGGATTTAAAAGCAATGAGCGTATGGGCAAGCGGCACCCCGATATTTCTGGCAACCGTGGAATCGGTCAGATCCCTCTGAAGCCTGGAAACAGGCAGCTTGGCGGAAAGATGTTCAAAAACCGCAATGGCCACACCCAGGTTGCCTTCTGAATTCTCAAAGTCGATGGGATTGACCTTATGAGGCATGGCCGAAGATCCAACTTCGTCGGCTTTGATCTTTTGTTTGAAATAATCCATGGAGATATACAGCCATATATCCCTGTTCAGATCCATGAGAATGGTATTGATACGTTTAAGGTTATCACAAAATGCTGCCAGATTATCATAATGTTCGATCTGGGTAGTAACCTTTGATCGATCAAGTCCTAACACCTGGTTTATCAGATGATCTCCAAACCCTGTCCAGTCGATTTCAGGATAGGCCACATAATGCGCATTGAAATTACCGGTTGCCCCGCCGAACTTGGCGGAAAACGGGATGGTTTCCAAAAGGTTTTTCTGTTTTTTTAGCCGCTCCACAAACACAAAAATTTCTTTGCCCAGGCTGGTGGGCGATGCCGGCTGACCGTGGGTTCTTGCCAGCATGGGGACCTCTTTCCATTGATTGGCTTGTTCATTCAACGTGTCAACAATCTCATCTAAAACAGGTTGCAAAACATCGACCCATGCACCTTTTAATGAGCTGGGCATGGCAGTGTTGTTAATATCCTGGGAAGTTAAGCCAAAATGGATAAACTCCCTGAAGCGATACAACCCCAGCTTATCAAATTTTTCCTTGAGAAAATATTCAACTGCCTTGACGTCATGATTGGTAACCGCCTCGATATCTTTTACTCTGCGAGCGTCATCATTGGAAAACTCCTTATAAATACTTCTCAGTGCTTCAAATATATTCTTGTCAATATCCGCCAATTGAGGAAGCGGCAAATTGCATAATGCAATAAAATATTCCACCTCCACCATCACCCGATATTTTATCAATGCGCCTTCAGAAAAATAATTGGCGAGCTTCTCGGTAACTTTGCGATAACGGCCGTCAATAGGAGAAATAGCATTTAAAGATGAAAGTTTCATGTTGGTTTTGTCTCCGTTTTAATATCACTCTATCAAACCTAATCTCAATAGTTTCTTGGCGATCTTAAATAGTGCCCGAACGAAAACTAGGATTTTTTGTTAAGATCAAGGAAGACGAAAATTTTAACCACAGGAATACTGGTAGTATTTCGAGGATTAAAATTTGAGTCTGACGCAGATATTGGCGAAAAAGACA
>MAXL01000410.1 GCA_001751005.1 Desulfobacterales bacterium S5133MH16 | reverse complement strand
GTTAATCCTCCAGTACAACCACAACTACAGAGGGGGCAAGGATACGGAATCGTTGTTAGTTACCGATGTTTCACCTGCCGATTTTGATTTTCAGAGCGGAGATCACGACGAAAACGGAATTTTTATCGCCTGTGGTAATAATATCAAGAAAGGAATTGAACTTGCACCGGCCAAGATTCAGGACATGGCTCCAACGATTTTGTATGCCATGGGCCTGCCTGTTCCTGATGATATGGATGGCCAGGTGATGCTTGATATTTTTGAACCGGACTTTGTAGAAAAAAGTCTTGTCAAGAGAGTCAACAGTGAACAGTGGACTGCAACACAGTCGTACGAATTGAGCGAGAATGAGTCAGATAAAATCAGAGAAAAGCTCAAGGGTTTAGGATACATGTAGGGAGAGATACACCATGGGTAGCGCTATACAAAGCAAGTCAAAATTGAAAACCATGATTATCGGGTTGGACGGGGCAACATTTGATCTTATTTTGCCTTTGATAAAAAGAGGCAAACTGCCAAACATGCAAAAAATGATGGGGAACGGCGTACACGGAATCTTGCAATCCACTATTCCATCACTCAGCGCCCCGGCCTGGGTAGCTTTCATGACCGGAAAGAATCCAGGACATTACGGCACTTATCACTTTCGCAAAATCAACATTAATGACTATGACAACATATACAGTCAAGATCTAATAGATTCTTCCATGTTTCGCGGCGCCACGTTTTTCGACTATCTTGGACAGTTGGGTTACAGGGTGGGAGTTATGACGGTTCCGGTCACTTATCCTCCATGGGAAGTCAATGGATTTATGGTTTCCGGTTACCCATGTCCCGATCCTCACGAAAACCCAAATTTTGCTTTTCCTTCGGAACTTAGCCGGGATTTGCCGGAGAACCTGAATTGGACGGAAAAGGAGAGTTCCGATGCAATTCCAAAAGAAGAAATGAGAGGAGCAAGGGATCCTCAGGATATTCTCAATGGCGGGCTGACCATGATGAGTCGCCGTACCGCATATACTCTGAAATTGATGGAGCAGCTCGACTGTGACGTGACCATCCTGGTGTGGGGCGCGATTGACCGTGCCCAACATATGCTCTGGAAATACCATGATCCGGGTCATGTCCTGCATGAACCCAACAATCGTTTCAAGACTTACATAGAACGGCTTTATTGTCATGCCGATGCATTATTGGGCGACATTATGACGCATGTGGGACAGGAAGCACACTTTTTCATCGTCTCGGATCATGGGTTCGGACCGAAGCAAGGTTCACGGTTCCATCTCAATGCGTGGCTGAATCAGCAGGGATATTTGAAGGCGACCTTAAAAGCCAGACTCATGAATAATCCTCTCACCAAGACGCTGAAGGGTGCAGTTCTTAAATTTGCAGCTAAACTGGACAACTCCGGGCAGAAAAAAATAATGAAGGCTAAACAAACTTTTAACAGGGGCACCATAGACTTCAATGAAACACTTGCATACAGGTTTCCGATAGATGAGCAAACCGAAGGAGTCGTTATTAATCTAAAGGGAAGACAGCCGTCCGGGATTGTCGTGGAAGAAGAATTTGAGTCCCTTCGTACCGAACTCATAGAACGGCTCGGTGGAGTTCAAGACACTATAAACGGGAGGCGTGTCATAAGGAGGTGTTTTAGAAGGGAAGAACTCTATAAAGGGGATAAGGCTCCTGAAGCGCCCGATATCATCATAGTGCTCGATGAAGAATATTTCCCTGGGGCTGGAGTTGCTGGGGCGGTTTTTTCCCCGACACCCCAGATTTACCTTGAAACCATTAGCGGAAATCATCGCCCGGAAGGTATCTTCATGGCTCACGGTCCCGATATTTCAACCGGGAAACTTCAAGAGAATGCCGGCATTATGGACGTGGCTCCAACAGTTCTTTACGCTCTTGGCGAAAAAATTCCGCGTGACATTGAAGGAAAGATTCTTAGATCTGTTTTTTCAGCGGAGCGATTGAAAAAAGCACCGGAATTCGTAGATCGCAAGGTCGATATGGAGTTTGATATAGCAGCGGACTTATCGGAAGCAGAACAAGAATCAATGAGAACTAAATTACAAGATCTTGGATACTTATAGTAATAACGATTGAGGATCAAGTGGACACTCTTTCTCGGGAAAACAGTGCAACGGCGCTCACTGTTGCCAAAAACGCCGGTTTCGGGCTGGGAGGTAGCCTCATCACTGTCCTTTTGAGGCTTACCATCAGTATTATCATTACCCGGTCAATAGGACCCGAATCTTTTGGTATCTATGTATTGGCCATTGCTGTGCTTACCATTGGCGAAATCATAGCGCTTCTTGGTATGGAAAATACGATAGTTAAATTTGTCTCCCAATTTAAAGCTCTCAATGACATTCCTCGTTTGAGAGGGACTATCTTTTGGGGCATTGGTTTAGTTTTGGCACTTAGTACTGCGATCTGCATAGGATTGTTCTGCATAAGCCACTTTCTGGGAAGCCACATTTTTGACAAACCCTCTCTTGTTCCTGTTCTCAAAATTATGGCTTTTTCCATTCCCGTCTCCTCTCTTGGCAAAGTGCTAATAGCTTCGCTGCAAGGAATTAAGCTTGTCAAATACAAAGTACTCGTGCAGCAGGTTTTAATCCCGTCTTCCCGGCTTATTTGCGTGGTATTAACGATTGCTTTTGGGTACCAACTGGTAGGCATTGCCTGGTCCTATGTCATGGCTGAAGTGCTGGGAATCATTTATAGTGCCTACTTTCTGTTCAAGAGCTTTCCGGAAATAAGGCAGAAGTCGCCCACCACATATGAGATGAAAAAATTTACCTTCTTTTCGCTCCCC
>MAXL01000409.1 GCA_001751005.1 Desulfobacterales bacterium S5133MH16 | reverse complement strand
TTCACCCTGTTCGAGCAGTCGAACCATTTCAGTGATGGGACCGGGAGCAACATTTGACGTAACCGAAATAACGCCGGACGCCTTGATCTGAGGATCGAGCATCATTTCAAAGGTCATCCCATCATCGCCGGAAAGTATGGTAAAGTCAGGCCCGCAGCACTTTCTTGTGCTGCGCATATTTTCAAGATTAGCCGTGGCCTCTTTGACCATATTAACATTTTTATAGGTCTGGTTAAGGATGGCAAGATCCTCGGGCAAAAGCTGCGCACCGGTTCTGCCGGGGATTACATAAGGAATAATCTCAATATCAGGAGCCGCTTCGGCAACAGGGGCGATGTATTCCCGGCGTATTTCAAGGGAACTGGGTCCGTTATAGTAAGGATCTACCAGTAAAACCGCATCAGCACCCACAGCAACCGCATGCTTTGTTCCTTCCAGCGACTCTTTTGTGTTGTTACTCCCTGCACCTGCAATGCAGATACATTTATCCTTTGACTTTTCCGCAACCATCTCAATAACCCGATTATGTTCATCCCAGCTCAAAACAGGACTCTCCCCGGTAGTCCCTACAGCCAGTATCCCGGTTATTCCGTTTTTTATCTGGAATTCCGACAGCTTTCCAAGACCTTCATAATCGACGGTATCATTTTTAAACGGTGTAACAATTGCCGTAAAACATCCTGCGAGCATAAGATCCCCCTTTTAGCAGAAAGTGTTGCGAGACCTTTGTAAAACGCTCCCTTTTGCCCAATTCCAGCGTCAGACTCAAATTTTAATCCTCAAAATACTCAATGTATTCCTGTGGTTAAAATTTTCGCCTTCCTTGGCCTTGAACAAAAATGAACATTTTTCAAAGGTCTCGTGTTCTTGCCATTAAAAACATCGTATAATCCATACCGGTGCATACGGAAAAGGTAAATAAAGTGAGAGGTTATGTCAAGGGAAAATTAGGCAATCTTTGGAAACAGCTTAATAAGCCAACCCGAAATTTTTCGAAAAAGGATGGTGCGGCTAAACATCGATTTAAAACGGGAAACCAAAAAAGGAATTAAAAATATGATGTGTACGAGACCCTTGAAAAACATCTGTTTTGACCGGATTTTTTCTCAAATTCGAATACCGGTAACAAAATAGAATGCTTTCAAGGGTCTCGATTATAGCGCGTTATACCAGGGAAACACTATCGGCCCCCTGAGCCTCTTCCAGATATACCCCGTCCGGCAAGCGGATTATAAAGTTTAATAATTGCGACCTTCATACAGTCAATCGTCTGCGTTTGCGAGAGAACATCCAGCAAAGTATTCTCGCCGTCTTCCGGAAGAACACATGCATTTGCATCATTGAAGGTTAAATCCGTAAAGCCTTTAAGGAGTTTCTTTTTTTCCTTTTTGGTCATATCCACCTGAATAGCCTTTTTACCGTCTATTTCAGTAATATGGTCGGCCAAACCCGCATCTTCAATCTTTTTGGTTTTCTCGTCATCCAAAAAAACATTAATATAAAAATCCGCCATGAGTACCTCCTGTTGATAAATTTTTAAATATTAATAAAAAGCCCTCTTTTTTTAAACACACAATTAAGATCGATCCTTATATTATAATGGTTATGACCTGTCAATAGTCTTGTGACCCGTTTCCACCTGTTTTTTTCTTGACAACCCAAAATGGCTGACATACTAACCCCACAACTGAAATGTTTTAAATCTCATAATTATCAAGCGGTTTTCATCATCCGGTGTATCTTCTCAATAAATTATGGATTCGGGTCCATATGATTATTTAATACATCAGAACTTATTGAGAACTTACCATCCGGTTAACAATAAAATAAAATCTATTTAAAGGATAAATCATGACAAAAGCAAAAAACGTTGAAGAATATATCGCTCGCCAGCGGGTTGCCATCGCTGGAAATCCGGATTGCGGAGTATCCCGTTATAATCTTGCGGTCGGTCTCCTGGGTCTTAAAAAATACGACGAAGCTGAAAAAGAGCTGATTGCAACCATCCATTGCAGCCCGAACCTGGCTGAAGCATATGTGCAACTCGGAGGACTCTGCCTGCAACGCGGTGATCTTGACGGCTGTATGGCATACAACCAGCAGGCAATCAAGGTTCGGGCAGGATTTTCCGAAGGCCACGGCAACATCGGATTTGTGCATCTGCAAAAAGGTGAAATTGACGACGCCATCCGGTCACTTCAAAAAGCGATACGGTGGAATCCCAACTTCTTGCAGGCGTATTCCACACTGGCAAATGCTTACTTAATGAAAGGGTTGATTGATGAAAGTATCCAAACCAATCTGAAGGCTTTGGAACTGGAGCCGGCCTTTGCAATCGCCCACAACAATCTGGCAATCGCCTATCTCGAAAATGGGAAATATGATCTGGCAATAAAACATGTGGATAAAGCGGTTGAGCTCGGTTATGAAGTAGCCCCTGAACTATTAAAAGAGATCCAAGCCTTTCGAAAAGAATCCGGATAAGATGTCATTTTTTTGATCTCCAGAACCCAAACCATGCCCAACACGCCGCAATTCAAATATTTTTTATCAAACAAAAAAAATCCTGCCAAAAAAAACAGTCAGATATGGACTGCCCTCCTTCCCATGAACAGACAGCAGCAACCCAATGATTCCGGGATTTGTGTGAGACATGGAGATTATTTTACCGCAGTTCGCTATTTTCTGGAACAGGACAGATCTGAAATCATTACTCGTGCTGTTTCACAACATATGCATCGAGAGGTAACATCCCAAGAAATCGAAGAAATAAGAATCTTTCTTGAAAAACACGGTGAATTTTATCATCCGGCCCGGATTGAAACCATGTTACACGGGACAGCAATACCCTTTGTATTGAATGTAGCGATCTCCAATGCAGGCAAAAATTGTGTTCAAAGAGAATATGGTCTTTTAAAACAGCTCAATGAAGATTTTCCGTTTTCATTTCTGCCAAAAGTTTACGGCCAGGGTCGTGTGTCTATTGCAGGTAATGAAATCGGAATGTTTTTAGGAGAGTGGTTCCAAGGATATAACGAATTCCACATTTCCCTTGATCCGGCAGATGAAAAATACAAAATTGTTGTCTGGGATCATGAGCACGGCAACTATTTCCTTACCACCGATCAAGTGACAAACCTTTACAAGCAAGCTGCCATGATTCTTACCTGTTACTACAATGTCGAAACATTTGATCAGATACTTTTTTGGCATCATGCGGCCGGAGATTTTGTTTTAAAATGTCAAAATAACAGGATCGATTTAAAACTCATCACCGTGAGACAATACAGACCCCTGTCTGAAAACAACATCGGGAGTGAAAATAAAAATCCGGATGCAGAACTGATACTGGAAGCTTTGCTGGTGTTTTTTCTAAATCTTACAATCAAAATGCGCCTTGACCGGCTGGACGGTGTCGGAGAAAT
>MAXL01000408.1 GCA_001751005.1 Desulfobacterales bacterium S5133MH16 | reverse complement strand
GTCAGGCGCCTGGCGGTTATTTCTCCGATAATCCGTATGGCCAGGCCCGGGCCGGGAAAGGGTTGCCGCCAGACCAGTTCATCGGACAGGCCAAGGGTCTTGCCCAATTTGCGAACCTCGTCTTTGAACAGGTATTGAAGCGGCTCCACCAGTTTTAATTTCATTTTTTTCGGCAATCCGCCCACGTTGTGATGGGACTTGATCACTGAGGTCGGACCACCGAAGGCTGAACGGGATTCGATAATGTCCGGATACAGGGTCCCCTGGGCCAGAAAGGCGGCATTCCGTATTTTTTTTGCTTCCGCTTCGAACACGGTCATGAAAACCCGGCCGATGATTTTGCGTTTTTTCTCCGGATCCGTTACCCCCGCAAGGGCGGTTAAGAACTGGCGTTTGGCGCTGACGAAGCGGATATTGATGTTCAAATGCTGTTTCAGTGTTTTTTTGAGTTTTTCTCCCTCTTTCAGTCGTAATAACCCGTTGTCCACGAAGATGCAGGTCAGCTTCTTGCCGATGGCCCGGTGAATCAAAAGGGCTGTGACCGAGGAATCGACGCCGCCGCTTAATCCGAGAATGACCCGCTGGTCTCCCACAGTTTTGCGAACACGGTTTACCGCCTGGATGGCAAAATTTTTCATGGTCCATAGACGTTTGCACCCGCAAATATCAAACAGGAAGCGGCCCAGCATCTTTTTCCCCTGGGGCGTGTGGGCCACTTCCGGATGAAACTGGACACCGAACCGCTTTTTTCGGGCATGGGCCACGGCGGCTGCCCTGGTGCTGGATGTGGAAGCGGTAATCTTGAATCCCCGGGGGAGTTTTCCGATGGAGTCACCATGGCTCATCCAGCAGGTGGTTCGCTTGTCAATATCCTTAAACAGGTGGTTTTTCGATTTAATGATCAGTTCGGCAAAGCCGTATTCACGTTTTTTAGAACCTTTGACCGTACCGCCCAGGGCATCCACCATATAATGCAGGCCGTAACAGATCCCCAGGATGGGAATCCCAAGACCGAAAATGGCCTTGTCGATGCGGGGGCTGTTTTTTTCGTAAATACTCGACGGTCCTCCGGATAAAATGATGCCGTCCGGGTTCAGCTTTTCGATGGCAGCCAGTTTAATGGTCGGGGGTTCCACCTGGCAAAAGACACGGTGCTCCCTGACCCGGCGGGCAATGAGTTGATTGTATTGGGACCCGAAATCGATAATCAGAATCATTTTTTTCCCTTGAGATACGATTAATTCCCGTCACGGATTAGCGCCTATTTTTTTCAAATCCCATCATGTTTTCGAAGGATTTATCTAACACAATATTTTCGCCACCAAGACACCAAGGCGCGAAGCTTATTAATAATAAACATTTATTGTTTGTGTCTTGGTGCCTTTGTGGCTATTCTTTCCGGTAACCGGGTTAGAGTTTTGTCAATTGCGATAACACGGTAAATATGTTAAACACCACTTGAAATGTCAACTGAAAACTCTCGGCTTCAGGCTAAAGGCTGAGGATTAATTCATCATTTTGTTTTATCAAAAGGGGTGGGCCAGGCATGTATGATGCGTCTGATTTAAGGAAGGGGCTGAAAATTGAAATCGATGGGGAACCGCACGTATTGGTACGATTTGAATTTTCCAAGCCCGGAAAAGGGCAGGCCCTGTACCGTTGTAAATTAAAGAATATGATTACCGGCTCCCAGTTTGATCGAACCTATCGATCCGGGGATAAATTCAACAAGGCCGATCTGGAAGAACAGGAGATGGAATATCTGTATACTGATGGTGACAGTTATTGTTTTATGAATACCAAATCCTATGAGCAGGAATTTTTAACGGAAGAACAGATGGGCGATGCCATGAACTTTCTAAAAGAGAACACCGTTTGTGATGTACTGTTGTTCGACCGGCGACCCATTGGCATCACTCTGCCCATGTTTATCAACCTTCGGGTGAAAAAAACCGATCCGTGGGTCAAGGGCGACACGGCTTCAGGTGATACCAAACTGGCGACCTTGGAGACCGGTTTTGTGCTGCAGGTACCGCCATTTATCGAAGAAAACGAGATGATTCGCATCGATACCCGCACCGGTGAATACGTGGAGCGGGTTAAAGAATAATGAAAAAGAAAGACTCACAAGATCCAAACAACTCCCTGTCCCTTCCCCGTCCTTCCTCTAAAGATTTGCGGGGAAAACAATCGGTTCGTGCGACTTTTCGCCTATCCAAAAGAGCTGTCGAAACCATCAGTATCCTGGCCGTTCAACTGGGGATTAAGCAAAAATCACTGTTTGATCACCTGATCGAGGATATGGAAACCCTGGATCTGATCGCCCGTCGTTTGGACCCTGGCATCCTCCAGGGTATCCCGCGGGTTCAAAAGACTTACGTGTTAAACCGCCGGACATTGATGTGCCTGGACAGGACTTCCCGGGAATATAATGCACCCCGTGATGCCCTGGTGGAACATTCCATTCAGAGATTGCTTCCGGTAATCACCCGGGAACTGGAGAAACATCGCTTTCGCAAACAGATGACCGCTGAAACGAAGGAATTATTAAAGCAAGGTGATGGCATGCTTCGGAAAATGATCACTTCTCTGGGAAAAGATGACCCGGTCAGCACCCAGTTTATAACGGCCATGCAATCGCTTGCCGCTGCCCAGCGTCAGATGGAGGCGTGCGTGGAGAAAGGCGAGGAACTTGAGGAATTTATATCAGCCATTGAGCGGTGATGGTTTCATAAAAAGTCCAGATTCGTCGTACCGAATAAATAACTTGCGCATGCTGTTGTGTATGTGTATATTAAAGGTATACCCTATTACCACAACAGGAGGTTAGTTCATGCAAACCGTCACTAAAACATTAGTCAGGAAACAATATTTGATTTCTCCGGAACAGGTCGAAAAGCTAAACCTACTTGCCGAAGAAAAAAAAGTATCGGCAGCAGAAATAGTGCGCAACGCTATTGCCGCATATAACCCGGACGTTCCTGCCGACATGGAAGAGTCTGAACTATTGGAGCTGGTTTCTGCAAGAGTTAAGGAGGCCGTTACTGAAACCCGAAAAACCAGAAAACATTTAGAAAAGACTCTAAAAAAATTGTCTTCAGGAGCCGTATAATGGGGACCTGGAAAGATTTGTTGATAGACATACTCAAACTTACGGATGAAGTAAAGCGTCTCAACAAATCCGTTGAGCGCTTAGATTTATACTCTGTTGGAATGGATAAAAGAATAGTCCGGCTTGAAACTATAGTCGAGATAGCTAAGGGACAGCAACTGGGGTGGAAGAAGGTAACTTAGCTGCCCAGAAAACAAGGATTGAAACATGCCCTAAAGGGAACCCTAAATCACAAATCACAAATCGTAAATCACAAATGTCGAAAGGCATTATCCAGGAGAGTTTTTCATAACGTTTTTTGGGGCTTTGCCACCTGATATTTAAGCACCACCAGTTCATCACCCACTTTCCCCATTGATTTAAGTTTCAGCAATAGATCCAGTTCT
>MAXL01000407.1 GCA_001751005.1 Desulfobacterales bacterium S5133MH16 | reverse complement strand
GTGGAATCGGTCAAGGCGGTTTGCGAATGCTACCTGCCGGTTAGCGGAAAAATTATTGCGGTAAACACCGCCCTTGAAGAATCGCCTGAACTGGTAAATAACAGTCCCTACGGCGATGGCTGGTTTGTTGAGGTCAATCCCGGCGATCTATCTGAAATGGAAAACCTCATGACCCATGTGGCCTGCATGGAAAAGCTGAAAGGAGCATCATAAATGATTTACTTGCCTCATACCGATGAAGATATTTTTTCAATGCTTCAGGTTTTGGGGGTTGACAACCTTGACGATCTTTTCTCCACAGTCCCTGAGGATTGCCGTTTCACGGGTGATTTAAATCTGCCGGAGGCCTTGAGCGAGTGGGAATTAAACGATCACATGTCCACGCTTTCCAACACTATGGCGGTTTCCCCGGAATACAAAGTGTTCGTGGGTGCAGGCAGTTATGAACACTTTATTCCTGCGTCGGTATCTTATCTGTTGGGTCGTTCCGAGTTTGTGACATCATATACCCCTTACCAGCCGGAAATGAGCCAGGGAACTCTCCAGGCGATTTATGAATATCAAACCCTGGCTGCCCGGCTTCTGGGCATGGAAGTCGCAACCGCTTCCCATTATGACGGCGCCACGGCTCTGGCCGAAGCGCTGCTTATGGCGGTTCGTATAACCAAACAACAGAAAGTTGCCATTTCAAGTCTGATCCACCCCTTATATCGTCGCGTGATTCAAACCTATTTTGCGCCCACCGGCTATGAGGTTGTGGAACTTCCTTATCTAAACACCGGTGTCACCGATACTACCGAACTCGATGAAATGGATGATCTTGCAGCCGTTGCCATTCAGTCACCCAATTTTTTTGGGTGTATTGAAAATCTTCAGGTCCTTGGGCAGAAGGCTCATGATAAAAAGAGCCTCTTTGTGGTTTCCTTCACCGAAGCCTTGGCGTATGGACTCTTAAAAAGCCCCGGCAGCCACGGCGCCGACATCGTAGGCGGAGAAGGACAGAGCCTCGGTATTCCCCGTTCCTTCGGCGGACCCGCACTGGGAATACTTGCAAGCGGTAAAAAGCACATGCGCAGCCTGCCGGGTCGGCTGGTCGGTAAAACCAAAGACCTGGATGGAAAAACAGGTTTTGTGCTGACCCTTGCGACCAGAGAGCAGCACATTCGTCGGGAAAAAGCAACCTCCAATATTTGCACCAACAACAGCCTCTGTGCTCTGGCGGCTGCCATGTATATGGCCTCTGTTGGGGGTACCGGCATACGAAAACTTGCACAACTCAACCATGACAAGGCCGAGTATCTCAAAAATGAACTGAAAAAGGCGGGAGTTGGCATCCCCTTTCACAGCCCTACCTTCAATGAATTTGTTGTTGAATTCCCTTCCGGCTTTGAAACCACCCACAAGCACCTATTAGAGAAAAAGATAATCGCAGGCCTTTGTCTGGCCCCCTACTATCCTGAACTTGCCAATCATTATCTTTTGTGCGTAACGGAAACCAGATCCAAGAACGACATGGATGCTCTGGTCAGGGAGGTTAAATCATGAAAGAATCTTTAGGGGCCACAGGCCTGATACTCAATGAGCCGCTCCTTTGGGAAAAAGGGAAAAAGGGAAGATGCGGATTTTCTTTTCCCCGTCGCGATGTTGAACCCTGCCCTCTGGATGAGGAACTCACCGGTGAAGGTCCTGACTTTCCGGACTTGAGCGAGGTTGACGTTGTGCGTCATTATACCAGACTTGCCCAGTGGAATTTCGGGGTAGATACCGGCATGTACCCGCTGGGTTCATGCACCATGAAGTACAGTCCCAAGACCAATGAAAAACAGGCAAGCCTTCCGGGATTTACAGGGGCCCATCCCCTCCTTCCTTCCAGTCTGTCACAGGGGGTGCTCAAGATGTTGTTTGAATTTGGGCAATATCTTAACGAAATCACCGGTATGCACGCGACAACGCTTCAACCTGCGGCAGGAGCCCATGGAGAACTCACCGGAATGCTCATTATTTACGCCTTTCACAAGAAACAGGGAGCGCAGCGTTCAAAGATCATTGTTCCGGATACTGCGCACGGCACAAATCCCGCCAGCGTATCGCTGTGCGGCTTTCGTCCTGTGCCCGTAACATCCAATGAACAGGGAATCCTTTCTGTGGAGGCCATCGCCGAAATCATGGACCAGGACACTGCCGGCATCATGGTAACCAATCCCAACACGCTGGGTCTTTTTGAAGAAAACATCCAAAAGATCGCCCAAATCGTCCATGACAAAGGCGGGCTGGTCTATTGTGACGGTGCAAATATGAATGCGGTCATGGGCATGGTAAAAATGGGCGACATCGGGATAGACGTGATGCAGCTGAATCTCCACAAGACTTTTTCAACACCCCATGGGGGCGGAGGGCCCGGCTCAGGTCCCGTTAGTGTCGCAAAGCATCTAGAACCCTTTCTTCCTGTCCCACGCGTGGTCGAAGAAAACAGCGCCTATATCCTGGCCGAAGATTATCCGGATTCCATAGGCAAAATTTCGGCCTTCCATGGCGCTTTCGGTGTTATTATAAAAGCCTACAGTTATATTCGCAGCATGGGGCCGGAAAATCTGAAAAAGGCCAGCCAGCTTGCTGTGTTGAATGCCAATTATATTAAGGAAAGGTTAAAAGGGACCTTGCATCTTCCCTACGACAGACCGTGCATGCATGAATGTGTTTTTTCCGATAAACATCAAGCGGCTCAAAAAATTGCAACTCTGGATATGGCCAAGCGACTGATGGATTACGGATTTCATCCGCCAACGGTATATTTCCCGCTGGTCGTACCCGGCGCCATCATGGTTGAACCCACCGAGACAGAGTCCAAAGAGGATATCGATCAATTTATTGAAACGTTCAAGGCCATTGCGGGTGAGGCCAGGGAAAACCCGGACCTGTTGCACCATGCGCCAAAAAGCTGCAAGGTAAAAAGACTGGATGAGGTAACCGCAGCGCGAAAGCCCTGCCTGACAGGATGAGAATCGAGTATCCGGGATCCCCTTAGTTCCTTAGTTGTAATTTTTGTGCTTTTTGTGGCAAAAAAATGCTTAGCCAATTAAGTGTGAAGTGATCTAAAGTGATCTAAAGTGCCTAAAGTTAAGGAATACTGCCAATTTTTATAGAAACCGGAGCATAGCAACTCCTTAACTTTAGCTCACTTCAAACTTTAGCTCACTTGTAACTTTTCCGGTTTATCCGGGTTAGCTTAACATGCCATATTTCAAAACAAAAGACGGTTGCTCTATCTTCTATGAAACGCAAGGGTTTGAATCGTCACAGCCGGTGGTTGCTTTTCTAAACGGAACCATGCAGAATACCGTATATTGGAGAACACATTGCCTGGCTCTTAAGGACCGGTTCCGAGTGCTCATGTACGATGCCAGAGCCCAGGGAAAAAGCGATTTGGGACATGGGAAGTTATCCCTGGAGGGTCACGCCGAGGATTTCTCCGCATTACTCCAATATCTGAGGGTTGAAAAGACAAATCTTATCGGACTTAGCCATGGGGCTCAAGTGGCACTGGCCTATGCCGCTCATTCACCGGAATGTGTTGATCGGCTTGTATTGTGCAGCGTCGGCGCAAGGCAGACCTGTCGGGCCAGGCTGATTCTTAAGTCATGGCTCAAAGTACTAAAAAGTTCTGATCTTGAGACTCTGGCATGGGTTTCGCTTCCGGTTGCTTTCGGGGAAAACTTTTTGAAGCAACAACAAGGAATCCTGGACCATATCGTAAAAGCCATGGTCAAGCGAAACAAAAAACAAGCACTCATCGACCATCTTGAGGCAATAAGTGTTTACCCCCTATTGTCCCAAATCGCACAAAATGTCCATCGCCCTGTCCTGGTTCTTTCGGGCTCCCATGATCTGCTGGTAACCGAATCAGACGCCAAGCAACTGGCCATGGTTTGTGATGGACGGCATAACCACCTCACGGGAATCGGCCATTCTATTCCGGCTGAAGCCCCGGAGGTATTTACTAAAACAGTATTGCAATTTCTGGATAAAACATAATATGTTAATTTGCCAGAACCCAATACAAAACGCTCAAGATCCGGGGCCGGATCGAAAATGGCTTTGTATCGAGCTGCCTGCCACAGAGTACAAGGAGGCATGGCATCTGCAGAGTAATCTTGTGGATGTAAAATATAATAAGATTCTCCATAAAAACGTTGTGTTGTTATTGGAACACCCTCCTGTTTTCACTCTTGGCCGTCGGGGGGGAATGAACAACCTGTCGGTTTCCGAAAATTTTCTTAAAAAAGCAGTCATTCCGGTAATCCAAGTGGAACGGGGCGGCAATATTACGTTTCACGGACCCGGCCAACTGGTCATGTATCCCATCATTAATCTGCAAGCCGCTAAGCTGAGCGTCGTCCATTATGTTGAAAATCTCGAAGAGGTTATGATTCGGACTGCTGCAGACTGTGGAATCACGGCGGTACGGAATCCTCTTAACAGAGGCGTGTGGGTCGGCAACAATAAATTGGGAAGCATCGGAATCGCTATTCGGCGGGGTATTTGCTTTCATGGCATGGCATTAAACGTCAACACCTCACTGGAACCTTTCCAGTGGATAAATCCCTGCGGTCTTCGGAATACCGGGATAACCTCTATGGAGCGTGAGCTTTCCCGCAACGTATCCATGAAACAAGTACGTGAGAGGATAAAGCACCATCTGGAAGCGGTTTTTGACGTTGCACTGATAATGACAAGCCTTGAGAAGTTGAAGATAGATAATTTGTGGTTGAAAATTGATGAATCATAATCAGCAACATAAACGGCGGGTAGCAAAACCCCCCTGGCTTAAACGGCGTCTTCCAACAGGACCCACCTATGAGAAAGTGAGGGCTCTGCTAAATAAAAGCCGGCTTCACACGGTTTGCCAGGAAGCCCGATGCCCCAACCTCTGGGAATGCTTTTCCCGACAGACGGCAACCTTCCTGATTATGGGGCACTGTTGCACCCGTAACTGCCGGTTCTGCAACGTCGCCCACGGACAACCGCCAGCCCCCCCCGACTCCGGAGAACCGGTTAGGGTTGCCCAAGCCGTAAAAGAACTGGCATTAAATTATGTGGTCATTACTTCCGTCACCCGAGACGATCTGCCGGACGGCGGGGCCGGTCTTTTTGCAAAAACAATTAAAGAGATCCGCGCGATAATGCCCCGTACACTTATGGAAGTTTTGATCCCGGATTTTCAGGGGAACCCAGATGCGCTTCAGACGGTTATAGAGGCTCATCCCCATGTTTTGAACCATAATCTTGAAACGGTCCCGCGTCTTTATCCCCGGGTTCGACCGGAAGCTGACTATGATCGCTCCCTTTTACTACTGAAGCGCGTTACGCATTACCAACCTTCCATTCTCACGAAATCAGGTCTTATGCTCGGACTCGGAGAATTTCCCGATGAAGTCGAAAAGACCCTCCAGGACCTTCTTGATTCGGGATGCAGCATCCTGACGCTTGGCCAATATCTTCAACCCACAAGGGAACACCTAAAAGTTGAACGCTTTATTCCCCCTGAAGAATTTGATGACTGGAAAAAGGCCGCTCTTGAAATGGGGTTTTCCGATGTTGCCAGCGGGCCGCTGGTGCGCAGTTCTTATCGTGCCAGAGATCTCTACCAGAGCCTAACCCGGACAAGCCGGAAAAAAACAAATAACAAATCCCAAAAAACAAACAAATCACAATGACCGAAATTCAAAATTCCAAACCTTATAATCGTGAAGAAGGCCAAACGAATTGAAAAAGATATTTTCATCAATACTGGAAAAATCGGAATAGTTAAGGTTATTGGTATTTGGAATTTGTTTGGGATTTGATGCTTGAGATTTGGGATTTATTTGGAATTTGGAATTTGGAATTTGTGATTTCAAAATATCCGTGAACGTTTACTTATAAAGGATGCCAAAATATTCTATGGTTTTAAATCGGCAATCATTTCCTTTATGATTGACATTACATTGCGCCCCCTTTCCCGGGCGATTCGATGGGCGTCTTCAACGATCCCGGAAGCATGTCTTTCAAGTTCAACCCGGGCCGGAATGGGCAGATTTTTTTTCTCGTACTGCCAGGTTAAAAACCGTATGGCCAGCCGTTTTTGTTGTTCCCTTATAAACCCCATTTAAAAAACCCTTATCCGAACGAGCCGGTGTCCTCCTCCCAGAGCTTACGGCTCGGGCTTACGGGTGCTTAAGCACAAGTTTCAGTCGGTTGGAAAGAGATACACGCCGTCGTGGAGCATTCTCCCTGTATTGGGATTCAAATGCGTTTACCCTGAGTTCACGTTATTTTGCTCTTGACAAATAAATAATATCAATTTTTCCAATAGGAATCTTGGATTCTGACCCGTGGATTTAAGACTCAAATCAGTTTGACTCAACAACTCAAGAACGGCAATAAATTCATCCGTGGTAAACCGTTCAGACTTCAGGAGCATCTGATAAACGGGATAAGGATTGTTAGGATTTTTAGCAATAACAAGATCTGTAACCGGCCCGGCTTTCTTTTTTTTATCCTTGTTTTCTGATGGTTGATTGTCTTTTCCCGTGTGTTTTGAAAGCATTCGGTCCCACGTTTCCCGTTGCCCCAGAAGATCAGCATCATAAGCCTGGATGGCGGGCATAATCCTGCTTTTAAATTCATGGAACGGAATGCCGCCATGCCATTCCCGGCCATGGGGACTTTGAACAAAATCCTTGATCAGCAACAGCCTCCGAATCTGATTTGTTATTGCAGCAAGAACCTGAAGCGGATGAAGATTATCCGCAAGAAGCGTATCCAGAAAAAAGAGCGATTTCTCCATGTTTCTTTCTGAAACGGCATTTGTTAAATCGTATATGGGGTCCTTTTTTGTACGCTTTAAAACAGACTCGACATCATCGGCCGTTATATTTTTTCTATCTCCCACATAACTGATCAGTTTCTGAAGGTTATTTGAAAATGTTCGGAGGTCAAAACCGGTCATTTCATACAGGGCCATGTATGCATTCTTATCCATTCTTTTCCCGAATTGACCAAGAATTTCATTCATCCTTTCTGAAAGAACCGCTTCCTGGGCCATCCTGTCCGCCCGGCGGTCCCCTGTGGGGACGGAACAGTCGATGATCATCCCCTGCTCCCGGATGGTTTTAAAAAGCTTTCGGCGCTTATCCGCCATATCTGTGGTAATGATAAGATGGTTCCCTTTGGGAAATCCTTTTTCTACGGCGTTTTGCAAAAGAGCGGCATTATCTTCTTGAGAAGCGATGGCAAGGCTGTTTTCTATGCAAAACGTCACGATTTTATCAATCCACTGGTCATCACCGAAACGGTCAATATCGAGTTTAATTGTTTTGGTTCTATTTGCCTTGCTCACATCATCGTATGAAAGATTTAACAGACTTAGGAGGCTTAACAAATATGCTGCAGCCTTTTTAATATCATCCGAATCATATGCCTGTTTTGCCTTTTCAAGAAGTCCGCCTTGATCCTGTTTTGAATAGAATATTTTAGAATCACAAATGGCAACAACCTTTGTGCCCGACAAAAGCGAATATGTGTTTGACCGCTCGATGGCTTCTTTAATGTTTTCATTTGTGCCCTCAACCGGGTCATAACCAAGGCTTCTTTGACTCGCGGGAATCAATGCACGAACAAGGGTCTCAAGTGAATTTTTATATAGCAGCTCCTGGCCGTAGATAAGATACACCGATGCAAAATCACCGGCTTTCCGGTCTTTTAAATAATTGTTAAGCTCTCTGTAATTTATTTCGGGCATAGGTTGCGATTGAAAATTGACGATTGAAAATTGAAAATTTCGTAACACGTTAACTTCTTAAAAGTATTATCCGTAACATCTCAATAAGTTCTGGTGTATTAAATGAGGATAATAATGCGCCAAGGGATAATAAAATGTAAATCAGTCCGGCATCTTTTTAAAGATAACATGAAATAAATAAATGCCAATTCCCACAGTTATTGCACTGTCCGCCACATTAAACACCGGCCAGTGATAGTTTCCGATGTAACAGTCTAAAAAGTCAACGACTTTTCCAAACCGAATTCTGTCGATTAGGTTGCCTAAGGCGCCCCCCAGAATGAGCGCAAAACATGCGGAAAGCAGGGAATATTTCTGAGGTGTTTTTTTATAGAAGTAGAATATCAGACAGATGGCCAATGATGAAATCAAAAGAAAAAGCAAGTTACGCAGACCAGAGCTTTTATTCGCCATGAATCCGAAAGCGCCGCCCGGATTATGAATATGAGTAATGCTGAAGAAACCGGGTATAACTGTAATTGAGTGGTAAAGCGGAACCGTGTTCTGGATTACGGCCTTTGTTATCTGATCAAAAATAATGACCAAACCGGCGATGACGGCAAGCTTTAGGTACTTATTATGCGTAATAGCAGACCCCCCTGAGCCAGAGAAACTCGAACACACCTTTATAATATTCCTTATAACCCCAATTGAGCGAAAACGCTCAATTGGAAGTTATTTGTTATCCGTTATTCGTTATTATAAAAAGTATGAAACACCATTTTATATCTCTATCAACGGTGAGATATAATTCCAATTTTAGATATCAGAAAACCAATAACTATTAACACCTAATCGAGTTTTGACTCGATTAGGCTATTCTGACACCGGCTGCAAATCGTCGGATGTTCTGAACTTTTCCCAATAGAAGCGTCATATATCCAGCACCGTTCGCACTTGTCACCGCTTGCCGGTTCAACCAGAATCGACAGGCTGTCGATATCCTGGCTCTCAAAACCGCCGGCAGGGTTTCCCCCATTAACCAGAGATGCTCCGGAAACAATAAATATGGTGCTTAATTCATTTTCATAGGGGTATAGGATATCATACAAGTCATTATCCGTATAAAGGGTAACAACGGCATCCAGGGAATGACCTATCAGCTTTTTAACTCTGGCTTCCTCAAGGGCCTTTGTGACATCGCCGCGCACGTCAAGGATTCGTTTCCACTTTTTCGCCAGTTCTTGATCCTTCCATGCTTCATTTACTTCAGGAAGAGATGTCAGGTGAACACTCGGCTCATTTTCTTTACTTCCCGGCATGAAGCTCCATATCTCTTCTGCGGTAAAGGCAAGTATCGGCGACATAAGCCTTACCATGGTGTCTATCAGAATGTGAATGACGGTCTGTGCGCTTCTTCTGCCTGCTGATTCAGGCGGTGATGTGTATAACCTGTCCTTAAGAATATCGAGGTAGAACGCTGAAAGATCGACAATGCAATAATTGTAAAGCGCATGGTAGATAATATGAAATTCATAGGTATCATAGGCTTTGAGTGTCCGCTCAATCACCTCTTGAAGCCGGTGCAGTGCAAACCTGTCGATTTCCGGCATAGAACCATAGGGAACGGCATCTTTTTTAGGATCGAAGTCATATAGATTGCCCAGCATGAATCTGTTCGTATTTCTGATTCTCCGGTACGCATCGCTCAACTGTTTCAAGATGTTTTCAGAAATACGAATGTCATCCC
This sequence comes from Desulfobacterales bacterium S5133MH16, assembly GCA_001751005.1. GTDB lineage: Bacteria > Desulfobacterota > Desulfobacteria > Desulfobacterales > UBA11574 > S5133MH16. Next base: position 2,270 of record MAXL01000407.1, on the reverse strand, counting down.
GGTAATCAGATGCCGAGACCCAGAGACGGAGAATTTCCGCCCCGTGCTTTTGGATCACCTCATCCGGAGCAACAACATTTCCTAAAGACTTGGACATCTTTTTGCCTTGTGCATCCACAACAAACCCATGAGTCAATACCGATTCAAACGGGGCCGCCCCCCGTGTCCCCACAGCCGTAAGGAGCGAACTGTGAAACCATCCCCTGTGCTGATCGCTCCCCTCAAGATAAAGATCGGCGGGCCATTTCAGATCGGTGCGCTTTTCAAGTACCGCAGCGTGGCTGACACCGGAATCAAACCATACATCCAGGATGTCATCTTCTTTAACAAATGTGGTATGACCGCACTGACCGCAAACGGTATCTTCGGGAAGAAATTCTTTTGCATCTTTTTCAAACCAGATATCGGCGCCATGTTCTTGAAACTTTGTATATACTCGATCTATTATTTCCTGGTTTATGTGTATGGCACCACACTTTTCACAATAAAAAATCGCTATGGGAACTCCCCAGGCACGCTGCCGGGATACGCACCAATCCGGTCTGTTTTCAATCATTCCATAAATTCTTTCTCTTCCCCAGTGCGGTATCCATGTGACCCTGTCGATCTCTTCAAGCGATTTTTTTCTTAAGCCGGTCTTGTCCATGGAAATAAACCACTGGGGGGTGGCCCTGAAAATCACAGGCTTTTTACAGCGCCAGCAGTGGGGATAAGAATGTTCCATTGTCTCCTGACCCACAAGGAGGTCATTTTCCCGCAGCCTGGCAATGATATCCGTATTGGCCTTGAATACGAACTGGCCGCTGAAAAAATCGGCTTCTTCTGTAAAACACCCCCTGTCATCTACAGGGGAATACGCTTCCAAATCATACAAAAGGCCCACCTCATAGTCTTCACGTCCATGGCCGGGTGCGGTGTGAACACAACCGGTGCCGGCATCCAGAGTTACATGGGAGCCAAGGATAATTATGGACTTGCGATCATATAATGGATGAAGACACTCTTTTCGCTCAAGACGGTCCGCTCGAATTTCGGCAAGTATGGAGAAATCTGAAAAACCAAAGGTCTTCATACAGCTTTCCACAAGTTCTTTTGCCAGGATCAGTACGTCGCCATTTTTTGTATCAACCGCGGCATAAATAATATCCGGATGAAGCGCCACGGCAAGGTTTGCCGGAAGGGTCCAGGGTGTTGTTGTCCATATTACGACAAAAACCTTTTTATCACTCAGTTCGGGAATCTCTGCGCTTAAATCGTCTTTTAAGGAGAATTTTACGAAAATCGACGGTGATGATTCATCATGATATTCTATCTCAGCCTCAGCTAGGGCTGTTTTGCAGCTGCAGCACCAGTAGATCGGTTTTTTGCTCCTGAAAAGGCTCCCTTGAGATGCAAATTTTCCGCACTCCCGGGCAATGGTGGCTTCATATTCGTAGTTCATGGTCAAATAGGGATTATCCCATTCGCCCATGACACCCAGGCGTTTGAATTCTTCACGTTGAATATCGATATATTTTTCAGCATATGCCCGGCATAACCTTCTAATCTCTGCCTGGGACATTTCTAATTTCTTTGAGCCCAGCTCTTTTTCAACATTGTGTTCCACCGGAAGCCCGTGACAATCCCATCCCGGTACGTAAACAGCGTCATAACCGGTCATTTGTCGCGAACGAACAATAATATCCTTCAAGATCTTATTAAGTGCCGTGCCGATATGAATATGACCGTTTGCGTAAGGAGGGCCGTCGTGCAGTATAAACTTTTCACGGCCTTTGGACGCCTGTCTGATTTTTTCGTATAAACGGTTCTCATCCCAGATTTTGAGCTGCCCGGGTTCCCGCCTGACAAGACTGGCTTTCATGGGAAATTTTGTACTGGGAAGGTTAAGTGTTTTTTTATAGTCCATACATCCTCCAAATTCGGATTTTAATCGAGCTGAAATTCAATACCGTGAATATGAGTGAAACTCAACGCTTGCAGAATTTAAAAAATTTTCAACAGATTATGGAGCCCAGCGATGATAAAATCTAGAAAAATACTTGCAAAACCGTTTTCTGTCAAGAAAATAGGTGCAAACCAGGGTAAACGACTTTGATTTCGGCACAGCGTAGCGACGGCATGTTTCTCTTGGAAATCGACTGACTGTTTGAAGGGCATTAGCACGCGTTAGCCCGAGCCGAATGAAATTATGACAAAAAAATCAATAGGATAATTTAGCAACCAATTGTTCTTAATAATTCTGGCGCGGCTCGGGCTTACGGGTGCTTGAG